>CALVVR010000021.1 GCA_944363915.1 uncultured Bacilli bacterium
GCAAGATTTAAAATCTTACAATCCCTTTATTTATAAGGGTTTCTTGGAGGGGTTGAATAAATCGGTATCAACCAGTTGATATTTGTTTTATTTTCGTTCATCTAAATCACTTCCTTTTTACATTTCTCATCGCTATAATATAAAGAAATAAATTTTTTCACTTTAAAATCTACTTAAAATTTTATCGCTAAATAGTTTCAAAGAATAAACTTCTTTATTTAGCGAAACAAGCATACCCTATTTCTTTTTTATAGTTCGCAGCACTTACTCCATAAATAAATTGTAAAATAGCATAATTTTTTTATTTCTAATTTTGTAGATAATCACATTTCTTATTTAACTCGTCTTATTTCTATTCCAACTACGCCATATTTGTCTTGTTCTTCTTTAGAATAATATTCTTCCATGTCTTTAGGATCCGCAATATCATCTATATTATAGCCCATTGATATTTTATCAAAGTGCTTATATAATTCTTCAAAGCTTAAATATTTATGTAATTTAATTATTTCAGTATTGATAGTTTCTAATGTTTCTCTATTGGTAAATTCTATTAAATCTTTCTCTTTTAATAATTGTCGTTTTTCGTCATTTAAACGTAGTTCAATAGTTTTAATGCCGTCTTTTATAAGATTAAATGGTTCGTTGTGTAGATTCATTTTATGTTTCATATTTTATTTCTCCTAGTCAAATATTTTTAATTATATTATTTAATTCTTTTAATGATTTATTTATATATTTTTAAGCTATATTCTTTTTTACTTTAACATATACTTTATCTAAGGTTTTATCTTTTATTTTCAAATTTTCCATTTGTTTTAAAATGTTATTTTCAATAGCTTCTATTTGAATTAATAAACCTTTTACTTCCTTATTTGCTCCTAGTAGTATTAATTCATCTTTAAGTTGATTTAATTCATTTAACGAATTAGAACAAACGTTATAAGTTCTTGTTATTATATCCTTATTATCCATATAGCTTTCTAAAAACATTTCATAGTTGATACGTAATTTTGGGTCAACCATTTTTCGCATTGTCTTAATAGAATTGTTAATCATAATCGTACTCACTAATGTTCCTAATAATTTATTTTTAAATATAGAAACAGGTAATAGTGAGATAGTAAAATTTAAAACAGTTTTAGAGAAATTAAATAGTGAAGAAAAAATTGTTTTCTTTTTATTAGTTGACTTAGCTAACTTTTGAAAATAGTTTTCTAAATATTTATTTTGATTAATAATATTGTTTAGAACATAGTTTTTTGCTTCCACAAATTCATCAATCTCTTTTATCTTAGATTTTGTTTCTTTCTTTTTTTCTTCTTTCTTTTCTTCTTTCTTTTGTTCTACTTTAATGTTTTTTGGGGTTAATAACTCTTTCTTTTTAGTCTCAATTAGCTTTAAATCTCTATCAATTCTAGCTAATATTTCATTTATTTTATTACTTGATTTAATTAGTTTGTATTTATCAAAATCAAGTTCAAGATTAACGTCAAACTTATTTTTTAATTCGGCATATTTGTTTTTTAATAAATCGACTTTTTGATAAATGTATTTTAAAGCATTTTCTAAATCATAATAGTTGTTGTATTCCTTAATTGTTGGTATTTTTGTTTCAATTTCTTTTAGCTTTGATTCGACTTCTTTTAGTTGTTTGTTGGCATTTTTAATAAATTGTAGTTCGTTATTTTTTGCTTGGTCTCTATTTTCTTTAGAGGTTCCTTTTGTTTGACTTTGTGGTTCTTGTATAAATGTAAGAGGAACAATTGATAGTTTTTTTAATAATGGTTTATTAATATTTTTAGGTTTGTTAATATTTTTATTGGTAATGTTTTTTTCTAAGGAATCATTTAAAATTTTGGCTTCGATAGTCGATATTTTATCAGGGCTTTTAATAAAATTAGTTTTAATTTCTATTTCTTTTAACTTATTATCAAAATAATTTTTAGTTGTTGTACTCATTGGTTGTTTGGCTTCTTTTTTTAATTTTTCTATTTCTTTTTCAATTTTTTTTAAGTTTTGTTCTTCACCAATAATTATCTTATCTAATTTGATACTTATTTTTTCAAACTTTTTATATAATTTTGGCTTTTCTAGTTCTGCTTGCTCATTACTTTTAGCAAATATGTAACCAAATGGACTATATATTATAGCTATTGCACTATAAACAAATGATATTAAGCGAGGATACTTGCTTATTTTTTTATTAGCTTCTTTTTGCTTTTCTTTTTGTTTTTTCTTTTTTAAATTAATACGCCATCGCCGTAACATATTTTTAAAACCACCTAAAACTCCATTCATTGAAACCACCTGTTACATATTATAACATATTCAAAAAAAAATAAGCAATGGTTAATGCTTATTCAACTGTACCAAATGGCCATAAACTAAATGAAGTTGTTCCATTAATTGTGTCTTTACTGATTGGTCCTATAATTCGACTATCACTGGAATTAGATCGATTATCTCCCATTACGAAATAATAGTCTTCAGGTATGACATCAATATTTAGATCTGTTAGTTTAAAGTCTTTTGTTGATGAAGCAAATGGGTCTTCTGTTTCTTTGCCATTGATATATAATATACCATCTTTATATTCTAGTGTTTCCCCAGGTAACCCAATAATTCTTTTTACTAGCTTTGAATCTCCATAATCGAAAACTACAATGTCAAAGCGTTCAAAATTTTTATCATATTTTTTTAGCAACAAAAGTTCACCATTTTTTAAAGTGTCATCCATCGATGTTCCAGATACAATTACTGGTGTCAAAACAAAAGTTCTTATTAAAATAACGACCGCGACGATAATTGCATAAGGAAGAATTGTTTTAATAAAATTCATTTTTTATCACATCCAATATTATTATATACCATTTTTAGAAAAAAATAAAATTAAAGAAGCTTATGCAGCTTCTTTAATTCTACGTTCTTTGATTTTAGGTTGTTTAACCATTGTTCTAATATAGCCCAGTTTGGCTTGTCTTACTTTACCAGTTCTAATTACTTCAATAGAATCGATAATTGGACTATTAATAGGGAATGTTCTTTCAACACCTATTCCACCAGACACTTTACGAACAACGAAAGTTCTTCCAACACCTTGACCTTGAATAGCCATTACTAAACCTTCGAACGCTTGAATTCTTTCTCTTTTTCCTTCAACAATTTTAACATTAACCTTTACTGTATCCCCAACTCTAAATTCAGGAATATCGTTACGGATTTGTTTTGAAGTTATCTTGTCTACAAGATTCACAATGTCACTCTCCTTTATATAAACTATAATCATAATAATAGTATCAGCGGATTACGTCATCGTTCATTTTAACATATTATAATGTTTGTGTCAACTATTTACTTCGCAATATTTTATGCTTTTTGCTGTACCATTCAGTTGCTATATAAATGGTAATGCAGTAAATTATATTCAATATTAATGATGAATATATACTTTCTAATAAATTTAAAAAATTAAAAGATTGATTTTTAAAGATAACAACGAAAAAATAATTTATAATGCGATATAGAATGATTGAAACTGTTGTTATTAAAATACTTGTATATAAATTGTTTGACAGCAAATAATTAAACAATCCAATCACAAAACCAATTATCATGAATATAAAAAAATTAAAGAACAAAGTATTTAAATAAGTAATATCATATAAAAGTCCAATAATTGCTATGTAACGAAAATAGCGATAATTATTATTGTTAAAATATGGATAAATGATTACCAATGAAACAATTGTAAAAAGTGGTATGAATAAAGAATTTGGTAAAATATAACGGGAAAGAATACCATCTAACATAAAAGAAATAATAGAGATAAAGACTATCATGTATTTCTTTTTAAAAGCGTAACGTAATTTATATTGTCAAAATTTACTTCTGACTTCATTTCTAAAACGTTAGATAAATCAAATGTATCCGTTCTAACACCTGTTATTTTACCAATCATCACTCCTGATGGAAAAATGTCACCCATACCAGTAGTGGTTACTATCGAACCATTTTCAATTTTATCAGTCTGAGAAATTCCTTCGATTATATGAGTCTTAGTTTCATTATCATAACTGCTTAAAATACCATAAACATAATCATCATCCGTTTGAATTTTAACTGAAATTTTTTCTACAACATCAGTAGCAGTGATAAGACGAATTGTACTATTAAATGTGGTAGTTGAAATAACCTTACCAATTAATCCATCACCAATAACTGCCGGCATTCCAACGATAACGCCATCATGTTCACCCTTATTAATCGTAATTGTGTCATACCAATAACCCAAATCACGATTGATAACTACCGCACTAAGCTGTACATAGTCAGATAAGGTATTATTTATTTTTAATAGTTCTTTCATTTCTTCTAGTTGTTTTTTTAATTCTTCATTTTCTAATTTATAATGATTATTATTAGCATTTTCCTGCTGTAATTTTAGATATTCTTCATACATTATATCTTTTTCTTTGCTTTCATCTATTTTATTAATAATAAATTCAATAGGATATCCAAGAATTTTTTGGACAATTAAAACACTGTCTTTGATTGTTTTCTCGAAAATAGTTAATTTGCGATCTGTTAAAACAATGTTAACAACAAATCCAATGATTAAACAAAAGACTAAAACACAGCCAATAATTATTTTATTTTTCTTAATTTTTTGTTTTTGTTTATACATATGCTTTCTTCTCCTACATATATTATACCCTATTTGTGTTTTTTTTAAAGAAAAAAAGAACAATTATTTTACTTTAAATTAAATTTACTTTTAATTTTGTCAACTGTTCTTTTTGGATTACTACAAAACATATTATATAACTCACGGTTTTTCTTTATTTCTTCGATAATTTTTATGTCATTAGTAGCAATTTTTACTGGATATTCTTCATTATCTTCATTTACTACCTTAACGTCCATTCCCAAAACATATTTAGCATCTAAGTCTAATATTTCAATTAGTTTTAAAAAATTAGCCATATTTGGAGTTCGGGTTCCTGTTTCATATCCACAGATTGAAACTTTCGATACTCCCAATAAACCACCTAGAGTTTCTTGGGACATTTTTTTTGCTAATCTAGCCTCTTTTAATCTCTCACCTATTATCATATTGGC
The DNA here is from genome assembly GCA_944363915.1 of uncultured Bacilli bacterium. GTDB lineage: Bacteria > Bacillota_I > Bacilli_A > RF39 > UBA660 > Faecisoma. Next base: position 5,122 of record CALVVR010000021.1, read on the forward strand.
ACCTCCGTAATCAAAATGTTAACTTTATTATATCATATAAAATTACATTTACAACTTTTTTAATTTTTTGTTAACAAGCTCTTGAAATTAATTCTAAGTTAATGTATAATTAACTATAGGAGGGATATAATGAATAAATTACAAGAGAATCGTATTAAATATAACTATAGTTGCCAATACATGGCAAATAAATTAAACATCAGTAAATCTTTTTATTGGCAAATTGAAAACAAAAAAAGAAGATTAAGTTATGAAATTGCAATTAGAATAGCCAATATTTTTGGTACTAAACCCGATAACATTTTTTATGAAGAATATAGCAAAAAACAAGAATGTTAAGCTTCTGATTCTTGTTTTTTGCTTGATAAAAACGTAACACGTTCAGCTACTACTTCCATAACATTTCTTTTAATCTCGTCAGAATATTCAACAACTCTAGTTTGAATACGGCCACGAATTCCTATTAAATCGCCTTTTTTACAATATTCTGCAGTTGTCTCAGCAATTCCCTTCCATAAAACGCATGAAATAAAATCAGTATCATATTCTCCAGCAACATTTTTGAATGGTCTTTGTACTGCTAAAGTTATGTTAGTAATTTTATTGCCATTTTCAGTCTCTTTTACTTCCGGTTCTCTTACGATTCTTCCGACTATAATAGATTGGTTAAGCATACATTTCCTCCTTTCATGTCCAATATAACACTAAAAAAAAGATGATGCAAATAGGTGATTTCTAATATTTGATTTTTTTTACTCGTCAATTTTCATTTTCTATCTATGAGAAAATTGTTTTTTTGATAACTACCAGTTAAAATGTACCTTCAAAATTGAAAATTGGTAAATTTTCAAAATTTTTTAATTTTTTTTGTAAATTAGTTATTGTTTTGATAAAATGATAACTTTAAAGATATTATTAAATTTAAAAGGTTTAACTTTCAATAAAAAAAACTAATTCTTAATGTTAATCGAATGACTTTTAACATCAATATTAGTTTTTTTGTTTTATTAATATAAATTATTCACACTGTAAGAAAAATTTAACATCTTGAACATCTTTAGTAGCTTCATCAATAACAAGTTCAACATATGAATCATCTGTACATTTTTCTAAACTTGTTAAATCAAACCCAGCTTGTACTTGTTCATTAGCATCTTTTAATTGTTGAATTGAAATTGTTGGCGTAGTCAATCCTTCGCTTCCTTTTTGATAATTATTATAAAAAGTTGTTGCATACTCTCTCATTGTCTCTTCATACTTACTTTGGTTTCCACAGCCACCAACAAAAAGCAATGAACCAATCAAAAATGTAATAATTAATGTCTTTTTCATACTAAGTACCTCCTTTTATTATACTAAATATAGTATAACATATATTTTGTAAATTTGAAAGTTTTTTTCATATTTTTATACCTTTTTTTCATGTCTGTCTAATATTTTTTTTATACCTAACCACGGTAATAATGCACATTTTTTTCTACTAGGTTGTTTATTGATATTATTATAAACAATGGCATTTTCTAATTTTTGTACATTATAGTTTTTTCCCTCTACCATATCAACGAAATTTTGATAAATTTCATATGCTTCTTCAACTGTTTTACCGATTAATGTTTCTATCATTATTGAAGTGCTACTTGTACATATAGCACAAGCATCACCATCGAATCTTATATCCATTATCTTATTGTCTTTTATTTTTAACATCAAATTAACTTCATCGATACAACTTTCATTATTAGTATTTGAATACAAGTAAGTACTGTCATCAATTAATCCTTTATTTTTAGGATGTTGATAATGTTCTAAAATTATTTTTCTTCTTAATTCGTCTTCCATTTTATCACCATCTTCATTATATTATATTAAAACAATATAGTCAATTATATCATAAAAAAAGGCTATTTAGCCTCTACTATTAATTTAATTGCAGTCCTTTCTTCACCATCAATTACTATATCAGTAAATGCAGGTATACATACTAGATTTTTTCCCGATGGTGCTACAAAGCCTCTTGCAATAGCGATTGCCTTTATTGCTTGATTTAACGCTCCTGCGCCTATAGCTTGAATTTCTAAACTTCCTTTTTCTCTAAATACGTTAGCAAGTGCTCCTGCTACTGAATTAGGATTTGATTTTGAACTTACTTTTAATGTTTCCATATATCTTATTCCTTTCTATAGTTAAACTATATGTTTGAATTGTATAAATATGATTTAGAATCAACTTTTTTTATTAGACGAATATAATATACTAAAGAATATTTCAACAAAATTTTCATAATTTTTGATTAAAGGGTTGACAAATTATCTTTTTTAAAGTAAAATTAATGATGCCTACTAATTTTGCAGGTGTAGTTCAATGGTAGAACTCCAGCCTTCCAAGCTGATAACGTGGGTCCGATTCCCATCACCTGCTCCATATTATGAATTTACAAGCTTACGTTTATTATCGTAAGTTTTTTTGTATTCCACGTTATCAGCTTGGAAGTTGTTGTAAAAACTTGATTTTATAACTTTTTAGAAAGATAACTATATGAATTATATGAATCGTAGAATTTGAAATTTATAAGTATTTACCACTTTAAATGCAAGGGGAATTTTTTATTTTTTCTTTAACTTTTTCATTTTTATATTCTAATATATCATCAAGTAAACTATACCATTTAATTTGAACACAAAATCTAGATTTGTCATATTTAGGATTATTGTTTAAGCATCTATTCATTGGTTGACAAAACAATGGCCCAATATGAATACCAGTTGCTTTAAAATTAATTTTATTTAAAATGATTGTTTTTATTTCTTCTTTGGTTATGAACAAAAAGTCTTTAGTTGTACCATAGATTAAAGCATCGATATAACTTTTATCATTGTTACCTTTTAAAATAAATTTATCGATTGCTTTTTGTAGTATTTCTTTTTTGTTCAATTCCTTATTTAATTCATCAAGTTTATCTTGATTAGCTTTTTTGTAATCTTCACTAGAAATTCTAGTTTTTCCCGTTCCATTTGTTGTACCGTCAGCATATTGATATTTTAAATATTCAATGACATTTTTTCGTGAAATACCATTTTCAATTAAAAAATGAATAAATTCGGATATTGGTTCTACGTGAACCGAGTTTCCATTTCCCATTTTGATACTTATCCGTTTTTTAGTGTTATTTATTTTAATAAATATATCCGTTTTTTGCTTAAAAGGATTTTTCCAAGCTGTTATTATATCTTCTTTATTCATATTTTCGAAAAGTGTCTCGATTAATTCTAAAAACATTATATTTAAGTTTTTAACTTTGTGTCCATTTAGGTGATTAACAAAATCAATTTCGTTAGAATAACCATTCATGTATTCACCTCCTCATTAGTTATATTGGAAAAAAATCGATGATTTCCTTTTTTATGATAAAAAAATAACATCTTTTCGATGTTATTCTGTTCTTAAAGCGACAACAGGATCTTTATGACTAGCCATTTTTGCTGGTATCAATCCGGCAACAACAGTCAAAATTACACTAATTGCTACTAATATAATTCCTCCAACGGGTGGTAAAGCACTTAAGTTATTTATTCCGGCTAAATTATTAATAATTAAGTTAATTGGAATATTTATTAATAATGTGATTCCAATTCCAAATAATCCCGCAATTAAACCAACAATTAAAGTTTCAGCATTAAATACTCTTGAAATATCTTTTTTAGATGCTCCAATTGCTCTTAAAATACCTATTTCTTTAGTTCTTTCTAAAACAGAAATATAAGTTATTATTCCAATCATGATACTTGAAACTACTAAAGAAATTGAAACGAAACCGATTAGTACATAACTAACAATATCGACAACATCCGTAACTGAGCTCATTAGCATACCAACCAAGTCACTATAATTGATAACGTTATCATCGTTTCCACTTTCTTCTTGCATTTGATTATATTCAGCAATAATATTTTTAATTTCATCTTTAGCTTTAAAATCTTTTGCATAAATATAAATAGCTGAAGGTTTATCAAGATCAACAGATCCTAGTTTTGATAAAGTACTTTCATAGGTTGCATTAGCTTGTTCTTGATACATCTCTATTATTTCAGCTAATTGCTCTGGTGGTAAAGATGCTAAATATTGTTGTTGTTCTTCGCTTAAATTGTTAATATTAAATTCTTCTTTACTAAACTCTAATCCAGTAATGACATTTATATCCGGATTTTCTTTTTGTTCTTTGACAATTTCTGATTCGTTTATTTTATTAATGACATATTCTTCTAAATCATTAGTATATAAAACACCACCAACTGAACTATTAGTAACAACAGCATTTTCATTAGGTTTTATGATTCCTACGACTTTTATTTCTTCGGCTTCTTCAATTTTTTGTTTCATATATTCTTCGTCGTTACTTCTATCTACCCAAATATCATTTACTTTTTCATAATAGTCTGTGTTTAGTAATAGTTTAAATGTTAAATTAAGTAAATCTTCATAAGTAAAACTAACTTGTTCTGTAACTATTTCTTCACCATTAGCCAATTTTTCAAAAAAATCAGCCAATTCATTTTGATCTTTTAGTCCTAAAGCATATAATGCATAATCACTAATTTGATTATTTTCATCAACCATTATAACTACTTCGTTATAACTTTCAGGCATTCTTCCACTTACGACTTGATACATTTGTTCATTCATTTCGTCATTTTCCAATAATTCACTAAAAACATCGTTCATCATAATCGATGCAGCTGTTCCATCTGAATAGCCAATACTTTCTAAAATTGTATTAGGATTAACTTGAACTATTCCATTTTCTGTATCTGGTTTATAAAGTTGTAAATTTAAATTGTATTGATAACTGATAGCAGTTGTATAATCATTAATATAACTACCATCATTTTCTAAATATGTTTTGAATGCTTCTAAATTATTATTATTTATTTGACTACTCATAACAGATAAAGTATCTACTATAATGTCATTAGAATATATTTTATCATCTTCCTGATTTTCTTCAATATTAGTTATATTATCTCGTTGTTCCTCTAAAAATGATGTTATATCAATTGAGTTAGATTCAATCATTAAAGGATAAGAAGTTAAAGCTTCTTCTTGAACTCGATTGATATAATTTTGAACGCCACTTGATAAAGATAAAATTAAAGCAATTCCAATAATACCGATTGAACCGGCAAAAGCCGTTAAAACTGTTCTTCCTTTTTTTGTCATTAAATTATTCAGACTTAAAGATAAAGCTGTTAGAAAAGACATACTAGTTTTTTTCTTTTTATCTTCTTCTTTTTCTTCAGCAATTTTAGTATAAGGATTACTATCACCTAAGATTTTGCCATCTTTTAATTCGATAATTCTAGTTGAATACTGGTTAGCCAATTCAGAATTATGAGTAACCATAATAACTAAACGATCTTTGGCTACTTCTTGTAATAAATTCATTATTTGTTCACTTGTTTTTGAATCTAATGCTCCAGTTGGTTCATCTGCTAACAAAATGTCTGGATTATTAACTAAGGCTCTTGCTATAGCAACTCTTTGCATCTGGCCGCCAGATAATTGATTAGGTTTTTTATTTAAATGATCACTTAAACCAACTTTTATTAACGCTTCTTTTGCTCTTTTACGACTTTCTGCTTTTGAAACACCTGATAAAGTTAAGGCTAATTCGACATTAGATAATACTGTTTGGTGAGGAATTAAGTTATAGTTTTGAAAAACAAAACCGATACGATGATTACGATATGTATCCCAATTACGATCAGTATATTTTTTGGTGCTTATACCATTAATTATTAAATCTCCTTTAGTATATTTATCTAAGCCTCCAATTATATTTAATAAAGTAGTTTTCCCGCTTCCTGATGGGCCTAGAATTGAGACAAATTCATTTTTGCGAAAGTTAATACTAACTTCGTCTAAAGCTTGTTGTTTGAAACTATTTGTTTCATATATTTTAGTAATCTTTTTTAATTCTAGCATTTATTCAGCTCCTTTTTAACTATTTAAGTATATTCTATAACTATTAACACATTAATTTATTTTAACATTTTTTATCGTTAAAATCAACGACTATACTTTCGTAAAAAAAGTAAATTGTTCGCATTAATTTACTTTTTTTGAAATTATTATATATGATTTAACAAATAAAATGAATTCTTTTTAACTACTAATTATTTGATATTTTATGGTTTACATTATGTTGATTATCTTACTTTTAAATTTGCTAATGTCTTACTATTTCCATGGATTACATAATTAATTTGTCTAATTTGTTCATAGTTAAATATTTTATTTTCTTTTAAATTATCAATTATCTCGTCATAAATTTTCCAATCAGTATCATCAATAATATTTGATATGATATGAATGTTATTTGAACGTGATTTATAATAATCAACAGCAACATAATTATCATTATAATAAATATCTACTATTATCTTACCATCTTCCATACTTTCGTCTTCATTATAATCTAAATTATTTAAGTGGCTTAAGTGTAAAGTCGTTGTTCCATCAATTATATATTCGTATCTTTTTTTCTCAAAATGATGATTATTAATTATCTCAATATTTTTAAATGTATTAAAGGTTACAAAAGAACCTATAGCTACTAATATCACACTTGCTAAAGCTAAAACAATACGACTTTTTTGATGTCCAAAAATGTTTTTTAGTAACAAATATATATAAATAAAGAAGCAAGTAAGGCCCACTAATAAAATTAATAGTCCCCATAGATTTAACCCAACAATTATATAATAAATTACTCCAACAATAGCGAAAATCAATCCTATAATTATAAATATAATAGGTAAAATAAAGAATATAAAAACAAAAATTTTAATAATTGCTTTAATTGTAGCTAAAACATTGTTAGAACTATTTTTTACTTGTTCTTTTTTTTTTAATTTTTGATTTTCTTCAATTTCGGATCTTTCAATTTTGATTTCCTTAGTATTTTTTTCTTCATTATTTTTAGTTTTAGGCATCTTTTTTTGAAGAACTTCTTCATTTATTTTTTCATCTTTAATATTACTTTTAAACATTGTAATAGCAATTATTACCCCGACAACAAAGTATAAAACCCAAACTAAGATTCCCCATATGACATTTAAAATAACGTCTAACGGAAAGAAAGCAATATTGAAAATTGTATGTCCTAATCTTAGTAATGCCAAAAAAGGAATAGTTAAAATGGCATAAACAACTAATAAGATTATTATCTTAATAATTATCTCGCAAATAAACTCTAATGTTATATTATCATGCTTCTTTATATCTTCGACAGCATTTTTGGTAAAATTAGATAACTTTTTAGCTCCTTTTTTAATAACATTTTCAAAATTTTGATATAAGTCTGAACCTTCTTCGCTTTTTACAAATTTAGGATTGATTTTATAAGCTTTTAAAATTTCTTTGCTTAATTCATCAATATCACCAAAATCTTTAATCGCTTCTTCTTCTGATTTACCATTTTTTATTTTCTCATCAATATTATTACTATATTCTTCTATAATATCATTTACTTCGCTCTCCTCTAAAATACTCAAATTATTTTTTAATTTTTTTATAAAACTTTTTTTATTCATCTTTTATACACTCCTTTATAAATTTATTAACTCCATTTACAAAAGTCATCCAATTTTTTTTAAGTTCTTTAACTCTTTCTTTTCCTAAAACAGTTATTTTATAATATTTTCTTGCTGGTCCTTCACTAGAATCAACTAGATAAGTTTCAAAATATTTATCATTAGTTAATCTTTTAAGTAACGGATAAATTGTTCCATCGTTAACATCGACAAATTTAGATACTTCCAAAACTAATTCATAGCCATACATATCTTTTTTGCTAACTGCTAATAAAACAATTAGTTCCAGTACTCCTTTCTTAAATTGGGTATTCATAACTCACCTCTAATTAAATTATATACTAGCTATCTTGCATTGTCAAGTACTAAATAAATAAAAATAGTATATTGCATACTATTTTATACTATTTTTATTAGAGACTACTAAAGATTATTATCTACTATTTTTTTCATTTAACATTAATACTTTGGGCTATCAACTACCTATATATTACAAAAGCCATTTCCTGTTTTTTCAAATAATTCATCAGATTAAGTATTTTCATTTTTTAAATTATAATCATAAATTTTACCAACAAATATTTAATATCGCTATTATATTTAATGTGACACAAAAAATATTTTGGTGCACAGGAAGGGATTTGAACCCTCACAAGAAAATCTCACAAGCACCTCAAACTTGCGTGTCTACCATTCCACCACCTGTGCGATTGAAAATTAGATAATTTTTATTTACCTAATTTTTTTCTTTTAGTGCTTTAAACATTTTTTTCCATAAACCATTTGAAGAATAGTTTAATATACCAACTTTATATATTCTTAAGCCGTATTTTATTAAAACAAAGATAGTAACGGCCATTAAGGCGATTGAAATAATAACATCGATAACACTAAACTCACCCATAACTAATAAAGATGGACTTAGAATAGCTGATATAAATGGTATATAACCAAAGATATTAATTATAACAGACCCTTCAAAAGCTCCAGCCATCATCGCTAAATAATATCCTAATAAAACGATTAAAATAATCGGTGTTTGTAACTGTTGAAAATCCTCGGTATTAGTTGTAATACTAGCTAAAATACCAGCTACTAATGAATAACCAATAAAAGTTAAAATCATTAAAACTAATACTAAAGGAATTACATAAACTAACGAATCAACAAAACTTGGAGTGAAAAGACTAGATAACATACCAGTTAGCTGACCAGCTAAGTCACTAATTCCACTAACATCACCAAAGAAACCGCGTGATAAGAAGCCTAAAACAGCATATAGTATCAATAATGCACCTTGAATTAAAATGAATAAGTTTCCAGCAATACATTTACTGAAAAAATGAACTTGTGGTGAAACATTAGCAATAATTATTTCCATTCCTCTAGTTGTCTTTTCATCGTTAATTTCAGCTCCAATCATTTGAACTAAGAAAATAACTAAGATTAAAAATGGTAAAATGAAGATTGGAAAAACTGTCGACATAATTATCTCCATATTTTCGTCAGCAGAATCTTTACTTTCATCTAAAACAGTTCGATTAATCGTCACGCCAGAATTAATAGCCACTATTTCTTCTTCACTAATATCAAATTTTTCCATCGCTAGATAAACTTTAACACTATTAGCTGCACTATTTATCATCGACATATCTAAAGCATCGACAAAATTATTACTAATTAATTCAACGTCGACAATATTTTCCTCATTTAAATCAAAAACTAAAGCAAGAGAGTTTTTTTCTTCTTCATTAGTTTTTATCATTTCGATAATCTCTTCTTTGGAATTATCTGAATTGATTATTTCATAATTATTTTCACTGTCATCAGTCAAACTAAAACTAGCATCGGCTGATGCCTTAAAAATATCAAAAGCGACATCAGTATTGTCAATAACATAAATTTTAGTTTTTTGATCAAAATCTCCACCAAAGAAATTAATGATATGATCGATATTAGCCAAACCAATAATTACTAAAGCAATACATATATTAGCAATATAAAACCATTTAGTTTGAACTTTTCTTCTTAAACTAACACCAATTAAAAACTTTAATTTATTTTTCATATGACTCACCTACTTTTGCTACAAATATTTCATTTAAACTTGGCTCTTCAACAGAAAATTTAGTTATATTATCACATTTAGTAACATATTTAAAAACATCTTCAACAATTTTTTCGTCTTCAATTTTAACTTCGTATTCATCGGCTTTATCAACAACTGATATAACACCTTTGATTTTTTTAACCTTATCAGGATCAATATCACCTTTAATTAAAATATTTTTCTTACGATATTGTTCCTTTATTTTCTTTAATTCACCTTCTAAAACAGCTTTACCATTTAAAAGAACGACTAATTTTTTACAAAATAATTCAACGTGTTCCATTCGGTGAGATGAGAAAATAATCATACTTCCTTTTTTAGACATTTCAACTATTTGTTTTTTGAATAACTCAACATTAAATGGATCTAGACCACTAAACGGTTCATCTAATATTAACAATTTAGGATTATTAATAATCGCTGTAATGAATTGGACTTTTTGTTGGTTACCTTTAGATAATTCTTTTATTTTTTTATCAAAATATTCAGGAATTTCAAACTTTTCTAATAGTTCTTTTGTTCTTTTGATAATTTCTTCTTCTTTCATCCCTTTTAAAATGCCATAATATATGCATTGTTCTTTAACTGTTAATTTAGTTAACAAACTTCTTTCTTCTGTTAAAAAACCGATTTCATCAGTTACATCATAATCAATTTTTTTCCCATCTAAAGTGATACTTCCTTCTGTCATATCAAGAAGTCCCATAATCATTCTGAATGTTGTTGTTTTTCCAGCACCATTTACTCCTAATAGTCCGAAAATTTCTCCTGGTTTTACTTCAAATGACAAATTATCAACTGCTTTAAAGTCACCATAGTATTTAGTAACATTTTTAACTTTTAACATTATAACCACCTCGAATTTTCTATCTTTGTCAATTTATAGTTTTCATAGTTTTTGTATATTTTTAACATTTTTCTAATAATCTTATCGTAATTATCATATATTTCATTGCTCTTTTTTAAATCAAAAATATTTTGAACATATTTATAAAAATCTTCTTTATCCGTATATAGGCTCATTATTTCATCTAGTTTTATTTTACTTTTTTCACTTTTAGTATTAAAAACATATTCTTGATAGTAATGGATTAATAATTTGGAAATAATATCGTTTTCTAAGTATAAAAAATTAACAATCTTGTCATAATACTTACAGCAATCAAGAATTATCACTTAATGATAAAACGAACGATATCATTATAAGTTACAACAATCATAAGTAACATAAGTAAAGCTAAACCAATAGCATGAATTCTATTTTCTACTTCTGGTTTAACTGGTTTTCTTCTTATTTTTTCAATTATCAAGAATAATATCCTTCCACCATCAAAAGCTGGAATTGGTAATAAGTTGATAAATCCAACATTGACACTTAATAAACTAGTTAAAGAAACAAGACTTAATAAACCAGCTGTAGCTGATTGATCGACAATATTATAAATGCCAATCGGACCTGATAAATTAGTTAAACTAAGTTTACCGTTAAATAAATAAGCGAAAGTCACAAACATCTGCTCAATTAAACTCATAAATTTAGTAATAGCATATTCGATTGCTTCTAAAAATCCTGTTTCAATAGTTCCATCTAAAGCAAAATTGTATTGATAAGCTGTCCCTTGTTCGGTTTCGATAGCTTCAGGTGTAATTTGAATATTAATAGTTTCATTATCTCTTAACACTTCTAATTCAAGTGTTTTTCCATAATTTATCTGATATTCGATCATAAGACGATCGATAGTATTAATTTTAACGCCGTTTAGTTTAGTTATTTCATCCCCTCTTCTAAGTCCTGCCGCATAGCTAGGTCCATTGTTAGGAACACTAGATACAATCGGTTTATTATTAGGATTACCATTTATTAATCCAATGATAAATAGTAAAATTATTGCGAAAATAAAGTTAAACATAACTCCAGCAACCATCGTCATAAACCTTTGACCCCAAGTCTTAGCTTGAAGTTTTTTCTCTTTTGGAACATCATCATCTTCAATCGTGTCTTCTCCTGCCATCGCACAAAATCCACCAATTGGAAACAATCTTATACCATATTCTGTTTCATCATTTTTTCTTTTAAATTTAAATATTCTTGGGCCCATTCCAATACAAAATTCATAAACATAAATTCCTGCTTTTTTAGCAAATATGAAATGTCCTAATTCGTGAACAAAAATTGTTGCACTAAGTATTAATATAAAATATATAAATGTCATATAGTCTCCTTTACACTAAAAAATTAATAAAATAAATAGATGCTAAAGCAATAAAAATAATACTATCAAAGCGATCTAAAATTCCGCCATGACCAGGCATAATATTAGAAAAATCTTTGATATTATAATGTCTTTTGATCAAAGAGAAAAATAAATCTCCTAATTGTCCTACAATTGATAAAAATATAGTTATAAAAATAAGTAAAAATATATCAATATCTTGATTAATAATAATTAAATAAAATAACACACTTATTAAAGTTCCAAAAAAAGTTCCACCCAAGCATCCTTCCCAAGATTTATTAGGTGATATTTCATTAATTTTATTTTTTCCAAATAAAGTTCCAATAGAATGGGCAAAAGTATCAGTCATAATCGAAATTAAAAATATATAAACAAAATAATATAAACTAATGTTTCTTAAAATAATCAAACAAGAAAAAGCTGAAACCAAAAAAATAGTTACGCCAATTAAATAAAAACACTTTTCAACATTGAATTCTTGATTTCGATGTTTAATTAAAGCTAGCGAACCATAAATTAGCAAAATTATTCCTAGCACTTTAAAATCTATTAAATGATCTAAACTATTTTGCGTAATACTTGTACCAAGTAAAAATAAAAAACAAATAAAGCTAACTAATCGAGTCCAATAATCGTTTTTAATTATTAAATCTAATATTTCTTTATAAGCTATCAATGATAAAAGTAAAGCTAAAACATAAAATGGTATACCACCAACATATACTAATGGTAATGATATAACTAAAGCTATAATCGCACTAAAAATTCTTTTTTTCATAATCGATTCCTCCAAATCTCCGCTCACGCTTATTATAAGAATCTAAAGCCAAATCAAACTCTTTTTCATTAAAATCAGGAAATAAAGTATCTGTAAAATAAAACTCAGCATAAGCTGCTTGCCATAGCATAAAATTACTCAAGCGTAATTCACCACCAGTTCTAATTACTAAATCTAAATCTGGTAAGTCATTATATAAATATTTAGAAAATAATTTGTCGTCTAAATTATTTACATTTATTTTACCATTGTTGTTATCAATAACAATTTTTTTACAAGCATCAATTATTTCCATATGAGCACCATAATTTACACAAAAATTTAAAATACCATTTTGATTATCCTTTGTTTTTAATGTGATATCATCAATAATATCTAATATTTCTTGTTTCAATGGTTCCCTTCGTCCAGAAAACATTATCCTGATTTCTTTTTTACTAAACATTTTAAAATCATGTTTAAATTTTCTGGCAAATAAATCCATCAAATAATTAACTTCCTCATCGCTTCGTTTAAAATTTTCTGTTGAAAAAATATATAAACTAAGTATTTTTATTCCTTTATCGAATATGTGTTGACATAAATTATCTAAATTCTTAGAACCAGCCAAATGTCCCTCACTTCTATTCTTAAAACGTTTTGTTGCCCATCTGCCATTTCCATCAACAATAATTCCAACATGAGTAGGTATCATTAAATCACCCTATTTAATATTATAATATAAATAATTATTTAATACAAGAAAAAAGAAGATAAAATCCTCTTTAAAACGAATCAATATTAACCTTAACTTTTTTTAATCCGTTAGCATAAGATGAAGCTTGCACAATCGTTCTAATAGCATTAGCAATAATTCCTTTTTTACCAATTACACTACCAATAACACTGTCATCTACTAAAACTTGGATTATAATATAATCTTCATCATCTTCGAATTGTTTAACTGACACCATATCAGGGTCGCTAACAACACTTTTAACTAAAAATTCAGTTAATTCAACTAATTTCATAATTATTTATCCTTTTTCATTTTTGATTCGTGAAATTGTTGCATGATTCCTTGTTGCTTAAATAAATTTCTTACTGTATCAGTTGGAATGGCACCATTAGATAACCATTTTTGCGCTAATTCATGATCGATTTTAATTTCAGTTGGTTCACTAATTGGGTTATAATAACCAATTTCTTCAATAACTTTACCATCTCTTGGGCTTCTTGAATCAGCAGCTACAATACGATAAAATGGTCTTTTTTTAGCTCCAATTCTTTTTAATCTTAATTTAACAGCCATTGTTAATCACTCCTTTTCTTGATTAATTATAACACGTAAAACAAAAAGTGTCAACTATTTTTAGTTGACACTTTATTTTATGTAATCTTCATCAATTTTATTAATTTCTTCCAAATCTTCATCAGTTACATCATCATCGATTTCTTCCCATGGTTCTTCATCTTCTTCAATAGCAATTTTTACTTTAGTTTCACCAACTATTTCAACCCCTAATTCTTTTTCAATATCAAAAGAAATTTGTTTGTTATCTAATATATTTACCCCCATACAAGTCGGTTGACTTAAAGTTCTAACGATAATATCAGTTTCACTGCTTAAATCAGCATTTTCTTTTAATTTTACATTAAATAAATCATTATATTCAATTTTTTGATTAACAACTGTTGTCTTGGAATCATTTTCATAAGAATACCAAATATTAACATCAAAAGATCCATCGACTCCTATTTTATCTCCTGATTTATATCCTTTAAACTTATGATTTATTACCCAACACCCTAAAATAGTAGTTGGTTGGTCACTAGTAGTTATTTTATAGTTGTTTTTAAAATATTTCTTTCCTTTACCAATAACTGCCTTAGTGACTATTTCTTTATATAATGCCACATTATCACCTCTCTAGTTTAATATATGCAATTAATAGTCTTTTGTACATAAAAAAAACAATAAGAATAATCCTATTGTTCTTAAAATAATTTCTACCATATTTTTTTCTTTAGCAAAAAAATTAGCCTATACAACTAATTTTTCACATAATTTTTACATTGACAATTATTTAACTATCTCGCCATCCATACTCCATGTTTTAACACTAGTTATTTTAACATTCACAATCTTTCCTAAATAACTGTCATCAGCTTTAACATTAACTAATTTCATAGTATCAGTATATCCTTTCAAACAGTCTTTCTTTTTAGAACTATAATCTTCTAATAAAACAGGAACTATTTTATTTAAATATTTATCATTATTTTCTTTAGAATATTTATTAATTAATTGGTTTAATCTTTGTAATCTTTCCTCTTTTTCTTCTAAAGATACATTATCTTCCATTTTACTAGCTGGAGTTCCAATTCGAGGTGAGAATATAAAAGTAAATGCTGAATCATATTTGCATTTATTAACTACATCCAAAGTATCTTGGAAATCTTCTTCTGTTTCACCTGGAAAACCAACAATAATATCAGTAGTTATTGATACATTAGGTATTTTTTCTTTTAATTTTTTAAATAAGTTTAAATATTCTTCTTTAGTATAACGGCGACCCATCAATTTTAAAATCTTGCTTGATCCAGATTGAATTGGTAGATGAATATAAGGCATAATATTATCATATTTACTAATAATATCGATCATATCATCATTAAAATCCCATGGATGGCTGGTTACAAATCTAATTCTCTTAATACCTGTTTTAGCGACATCTTCTAATAAATTAGCCATTGTATAGTTGATATCTAAATCTTTACCATAAGCATTGACATTTTGACCTAATAAAGTTACTTCTTGATAACCATCTTTAATTAAGTCTTTTACTTCATTAATAATATATTCTGGTAATCTACTTCTTTGTTTTCCTCTTGTGTATGGAACAATACAATAAGTACAAAATTTATCACATCCATACATAATATTTACCCAAGCTTTATATTTATTATCACGTTTAACAGGGATATTTTCAATTACATCACCTTCACAAGAAAATACTTCTACTTCTTGTTTTTTATTATTATAAGCTTTTTCAATAATATTAGGTAAGTTAACAATATTATGAGTTCCAAAAACAAAGTCAATCCATTTATATTTATTAGTAATTTCTTCAACGATTACTTCTTCTTGAGCCATGCAACCACCAAAACCAACCATAACATTTTTAGTTTGTCTTAAATGTTTGATTCTTCCTAACAAACCAAATACTTTGTTATGGGCATTTTCTCTTATCGCACAAGTATTTAAAATTATTAAGTCAGCATCTTCTAAACTATCAGTTTTAGTAAAACTCATATCAGTTAATATTGCAGCAATATTTTCCGAATCATGTTCATTCATTTGACAACCATAAGTTTTGATATAGTACTTTTTATTTAAACCATTTTTTCTTTGTTCATCAGTTACTTTATATTCATCATTTTTAATACTTACTTTATTATTAGTTCTTTTTCTTGCCTCTTTTAAGTTAGGTGTATTCATTATAATCACTTCCTAGTTATAAATAATAACATATTTGCTAATTAAATTCAACAAAAAAAGTCAAAGTTTGCCTTTGACTTAAACTTCTTGCATCATGATTAAAATAATTGGTTTTGATTCTGTTTCCTGATAAAAATATTTACCAATTCTATCTCTAATTTCGTTTTTAGTTTTACCATAATCAATATAAGAAGTTTTAGTATTATTTTGAATAATTTCTAAAGCCATTTTTTCAGCTTCTTTAATTAAATCAATATTATCTTTAACGTAAACAAAACCTTTCGTAACAATTTCCGGACCGGATAAAATTTTCTTAGTTACCTTATCAATAATAGCAACTACTAAAACAATCCCATTCTCTCCTAACATTTCACGATCTTTAATAACTAATTCGCCAATATCGCCAACAGTTTTACCATCAATTAGAATGTCATCAACTTTAATAGTATCATTTTCATCAGTTAATTTACCATTGATGATAGTAGCCACTTGACCATTTAGTTTCAAAATTATATTCTCTTCGCTCATTCCCATTTGTTTAGCAACTTCACTATTCGCAACTTGATGACGATATTCGCCAATAACTGGAAAATAATATTTTGGTTGCATCAAGTTTAACATTAACATTAAATCTTCACTTGATGCATGCAAAGAATAAAAATCTTTGCTTGATAAAGTTATCAAGTTGCAGCCTTTCTTAGCAATTTTATCAAATAAGTCAGTAGCACTTTTTTCCATTCCGTCGTAAACTGGCGAAGCGAAAATAATAGTGTCATTCTCATTCAGGGTAATAAACTTATCATAACCGCGAACAATCCTTTTCATATTAGAAAATGGTTTTTCTCTTTCGTCAGAAACAATTATTACTGAACTCTTGTCTAAATGATGAATATTGCCAATTCGTGATTTATCAAAATTGATATAACCACTATTTATAGCTTTAATTAAGTTGGTTTCTAATCCTTTTCCTAATATAACAACTTTGCGATTAGCTTCACTTACTGCATTTAATAATTCCTGCATCCGATAAATTTGACCTTGAAAAATATTAACTAAAATTCGACCATTATATTTATTGATAATTTCGCTTAAATATTTATAACCACGATGTTTAGGTGAGGTAAACCCTATTTTATCGGCATATAATGATTCACTTAATAAACATAAGACTCCTTGTTTGCCAACATAAGCCAATTTACCGATATCCATTTTGTAACTATTTTGCATAGACGGATCAAAAACAAAGTTTCCTGTATAAAAAATAGCGCCATCATTAGTATATAATACATAGCCCAAGCTATCAGGAACAGAATGTGATAATGTAATAGGAAAAATATAATTTTTACCAACTTTTATTTTTTTATGAGGCTTTAATTCGATTAAATTTCCCTTTAAATTTTCAGTATCTAATTCCTCTTTTAACAATTCTAAAGTAAACCGAGAACCATATATTTGTAAATCTGGAAGATCATGCAATATATCAGGAATTGCACCTATTTGTTCATCGTGGCCATGAGATAGAAAAATGCCTTGAATTCGTTCTTTATTGTTTACTAAATAATCATAATTAGGAATAATATAATCTACTCCTAACATTTTGTCATCGGCATATTTTAATCCAGCTTCAAAAACATATATCTCATTATCGACATCGATAACATACATGTTTTTGCCAATTTCATTTAGTCCGCCTAAAGCAAAAATCTTAATTTTACTCATCCTTAACCTCCTTTCATTCAGTCGATTTAATTATATCAAAAAAAAAACAAATAGTCTATAGTTCCTCAGGCAGGTAATTTAATTATCTTGGTCTTTGATTCATGTTCAACACCTTGACGATTTATATCTCTAATTGCTTTTTTTGCATCCTTATAATTCATATAAGGTTTAATATTTTTAGAACTATAATTTTTTAAAGGTTCAAAATTAGTAAAACCACTATTAACCTTTTCCGCTTTTTTTATTCCCTCTAAATCGTTACTATCCAAAGTTACTTCATAATCCTGTAAAGTTATATTTATTTGTTGATAAATTTGACCATCAGTCAAACTCATATAACCAACAAAATGATTTTTAGAATTAGTAACTAAAATAAAAATTTCTTTTTCTTTTTTTACATTAAAATGATGAATTACACTAACGGATTTAAAAACTCCGCTATAAACATATTCTAATGATTCCATCACATAATTTGCAATGTATAAATGTTCCAATGGAATTTTTTCAAACACACAAAATTCTCCTCTCATAATAAAGTCAAGTATTTTCTATACAAAACTTTATAAAATTTTTATTTTCTTATTTTAAATTAGTT
>CALVVR010000022.1 GCA_944363915.1 uncultured Bacilli bacterium
TTGAAAGATGCTGGTAAAATATCACATGAAATAGCCTGTGATAAAGCACTAACAGAATTTGAAAAATATAGAGTAAAGCAAGATAAATTGTATAAATCAGATTTTGATTTATTGTTGGAAGAAAGTAGTAAAGTGGGTGATAGTAATGGCAAATGAAGAAAAAAGTTTCCAAAAAGGAAGTATTAACTGGTATCCAGGTCATATGGCCAAAACCAAAAGATTAGTCAAAGAACAGTTAGACTTAATTGATATGGTATATGAAGTAATCGACGCAAGAATGCCATATTCTTCAAAAATAAAAGATATCGATGATATAATAAAAAATAAACCACGCATTTTAATTATGACTAAATATGATTCATGTGATAAAAAAGAAACTGATAAATGGATAAAATATTATGAGGATAAAAACTACAATGTTTTACCACTAGATCTAGAAACAAAACCTAATTTAAAACCATTATTTGATCTAACTGATGAACTAATGGAAAACATCAATCAAAAAAGAGAACAAAAGGGATTACTTAAAAGAAGAACTAGAGTTTTAATTATGGGCATTCCAAATGTTGGTAAAAGTACTCTAATTAATCGCTTAGTTGGAAAAAAGGTTGTTTCAGTTGGTAATAAACCAGGAGTAACTAAACAACTTAGTTGGATTAGAATTAACGATAAATTAGAATTATTAGACACACCTGGTGTATTATGGCCTAAATTAGATAACGAAAAAGTTGCTTTAAATTTAGCTAGTTTAACGGCTATTAAAGAAGAAATATTACCTTTATTTAATGTTTGTGAATATATTTTAAACACTTTATATAAATATTATCCAGAAAAACTAGTTGAAAGATATAAAATCACTGAATTAGACGATGATATAGTTGAAACATTAGATAAAATTGGTAAAATTAGAGGTTGTTTAATTAAAGGTGGACAAGTTGACTATGATAAGGTAATTAATGTTATAATAAATGATATAAAAAACGGTTATTTTAAAAATATTACCTTTGATCGAATTGAAGACATGAAGGAGTAACAATGGAAAATGTTTTAGTTTTAGCTTATTTAGGTGATAGTGTCTATGAAGTATATATTAGGAAATATTTAATCGATAAAAAAATAAGTAAAGTAAACAACTTACAAAAAGAAGCGATAAAATATGTTAGTGCAAAAGGGCAATGTAATTTAGTCAATAATTTAATTAATAATAATTTTTTAACAGAAGAAGAATTAAATATTTTCTACCGTGCAAGAAATCATAAGACTAATTCGCATCCTAAAAATACTGATATAATCACTTATAAATATGCCACTGGTTTTGAAGCGATTATTGGTTTTCTATATTTAAATGATAATATTAAAAGAATTGAAGAAATAATTAACTTTTGTTTGGAGGTATAAAATGTACGTATATGGTAAAAATGTTGCCAAAGAATTAAATAGTAAAATTGAAAAGGCTTATGTAGTTAACAACTTTAAAGATAAAGAATTATTAAAAAAAATCAATGCTCCAATTGTTTTCGTTGACAAGAAAAAACTAGATAGCATGGTCGATGGTGTTCACCAAGGAATCGTTTTAAAAATAGCTGATTATGAATACAAAGATATAAGTGAAATAAGTAGTGATATTATAGTTATTTTAGATCATTTAGAAGATCCTCATAATTTAGGAGCAATTATTAGAACTTGCGAAGCAGCTGGTATTAACGATATTATTTTGCCTAAAGATCGCAGTGTTCAAGTTAATAGTACCGTTATGAAAACAAGTGCTGGATGTTTGGATCGGGTAAATTTATATCAAGTAACAAACTTAGTCCAAGCAATTACTTATCTTAAAAAACAAGGATTTTGGATTATTGGAACTGATATGGAAGGAACTGATTATAAAAAACTTGATTACAAAGGAAAAATAGCTATCATCATCGGTAACGAAGGAAATGGTATGAGCCGATTGGTCAAAGAATCATGTGATTTTATCGCTAGTATTCCGATGTATGGAAAAGTTAATAGTTTAAACGCATCGGTTGCTGCTGGAATAATTTTATTTGAAGCAAGGAGGTAGTATGAATTACAAAAATTTTAATGACTATGAATTATTAGAATATATTTACAGTTGTAATGAAGATGCCAATGAAATTCTTCTTTATAAATACCGTCCATTAATAGTTAATATAGCTAAAAAAATGCTGAAATATTGTAATGGTGGCGTCGATTTAAATGATTTAATTCAGGAAGGTATGTTAGGATTAAATGATGCTATTAATAGTTTTAGAGATGATAGGAAAACTAATTTTGGTACATATGCTAAATTATGTATCGAAAGAAGAATTTATACTTTAGCTAAAAGTACTAGGACTTATAAAAATAAAATTCTGAATGAATCAATTTCTATTGAAGATGAAGAAGATTTTCCAATCGATCGTTTTTTAATGGATAATTCATCTAACCCCGATTCCATGATTTCTGATAATGACTTTCAAAACAATATTATAAGTAAACTTGAATGTCAATTAACTGACTTAGAAAGACAAGTTTTAGAACTTAAAAAAAATGACTTCAGCTACAAAGAAATTGCTGATATATTAGAAAAAGAACCAAAAGCAATCGACAATGCCTTACAAAGAATAAAAAACAAACTAAAAAACATTATGCGTGAATCATAATGTTTTTATTTAACATAAATGTTAATACCATACTTACTATTAGAATCGTCAAAAAAAATATAATTTTCAATTGGCTTATAAGTCAAATAACCAAAAATAATATAAATCATAATAATTCCAAGAATACCAATAATGTTTTGGTATTTTATTTCTTTAAATTGTAAAAAATAATAACTTAATATTTGTTCAAAAAGAATAATTAAAAATAATAAACCAATACTTATCAGCATATTCTCACCAAAGTTATTATATATAGGAATAAAAATTGATAAATATAAAATGATACCAATAAGAGGAATTAAAAATAATTGTAAAAGAAAATTATGGAAAGAAATTCTATTTTTTTTAAGTAATAAATAATCGAAAATACCATAAAAAACATAAGAAGTAAAAATTAATTTCATATGTTCCCAAATACTTTCATTGACTGGTGTGAAGATACTAAATAATGTATTTGGTAAAAAATCATAAATAAAATGCAAAGGAAAACATAATAAAAATATTAAAAATAAGCCAAGTATTTTTATCGTTTTTAAGCTCACAAAATCACTTCCTTATTAAATAATATGTAAAAATTTAAAAAAAATATGTAACAAAAAAAGGAATTTGCCAACTTTTGTCGTATATTAATAAGTAGAGGAGTGGGAATATGAAAACATTGACAGCTGAACAAATTAATGAAATAAGATCTAGCGTTGATATTGTTGATATCATATCAAAATATATTCCCCTTACTAAGAAAGGAAAAAACTATTTCGGTGTCTGTCCATTTCATGAAGATAGTGATCCATCTTTAAGCGTCTCACCAGATAAACAAATCTTTTCTTGCTTTTCATGTCATACTGCTGGTAATGTTTTTACTTTTATTAAGGAATATGAACATATCTCATTTATTGAAGCAGTTAAAATGGTAGCTGATATAGCCGGAATTAATGTTGACATCGATACATCAAATAAAAAAACAATCAAAAATAACGATATTTATAAAATATATGAAATTGGCCAAAAATTTTATTTAAATAATATCAATACGCAATTTGGTAAACAAGCTAAAGAATATTTATATAAAAGAGGTATTACCGATGAATTAATTAAAGAGTTTGAAATTGGACTAGCTATTAAAGATAGCAAAGCTTTATCTAATTTGTTAACAAAAAAAGATTTCAAAGACAAAGATTTAATAGATAGTGGTTTAATAGTTAAAGATGAACGTGGTTTCCATGATTTCTTTTATGACCGGATTATGTTTCCACTTCATGACACTAATAATAAAGTGATCGGTTATAGTGGAAGAACTTACTATAACAGTGATGCTCCAAAATATATCAATAGCAAAGAGCATGTCTTATTTAAAAAAGGTGAATTTGTCTATAACTATGCCAGAGCTAAAAATGAATGCCGAAGTAAAAATACGGTTATTATTATGGAAGGATTTATGGATGTTATAAGAGCTTATAGTGTAGGAGTAACTAATGTTGTCGCAACTTTAGGAACAGCTTTCACTAAAGAACACGCTAATATTATTAGAAGATTAGCCAGTAATGTTATTATTTGTTTTGATGGTGATTCAGCTGGGGCTAAAGCAACTATGGCTTGTAGCGATATTTTATTAAATTTTAAAATTGTTCCTAAAATTGTTCGACTAGAAGACAATTTAGATCCAGATGAATACGTTTTAAAATATGGCAAAGATAAGTTTTTAGATAAAATAAATAACCCAATTAGTGTTATGGATTTTAAACTAAATTATTTAAAAAATAACAAAGATATGACCCAAACAGTTGATAAAGCTAAATATGCTAGTGAAGTTATCGAACAACTAAACAAAATTGAAGATGATATTTTAAGAGAAGTGACTTTAAAAAAATTAGCTAAAGAAACTGATTTGGATGTGGGATTTTTAAGAGATAAATTAGAAAAAAAAGAAGTAAAAGAAGTAATAAAACCAGTAAAAATAGTTAAAACTAATAAATATACGATGGCTGAGTTAGGACTACTTTATTATATGTTAAGAAGTGGTGAAGTAATAAAGATGTTTGATAATCGAACTGTCTATTTTCCAACTAAAGAATTTCGTTTATTAGCTCACGAAATAAGCTATTTTTATAAAAACAACGGTTATATAAATGAAGCTGATTTTTTATCAGATTTAGATGATTCAATGGTTAAAGTAGTTGGGGAAGTAGAACAGTTAGATTTAAAAGAAGAATATACTAATGATTTAATTATTGATTATATTAATGCAATCGAAGAAAAAAATATCGATGATGAAATTAATCGATTATCCAAGTTAATGGTTGAAGAAACAAATGAAGAAAAAAAATTAGTTATTGCACAAAAGATAATTGATTTAAAAGTTAGGGGAGAGAGAAATGTTGGATGAAATTAAAACTTTTGATGAAAGAAAAAACGAATTAGTAAAATTAGGAAAAAAACAAGGCTATGTCACTTATGATGATTTAGCTACTGCTTTAAAAGGATTAGATCTGGATTCAGATTCTTTAGATGATTTATATAACACCTTTAGTGAAAACAATATTCCGGTTGTATCAGAAGAAGAAACTGATGGTGGCAACGATAAAATATTATTAGATGATAATACTTTAACTAAAGATTTAAATATCAATGACCCAGTTAGAATGTATTTAAAAGAAATCGGTCAAATTAAATTATTAACTACCGAAGAAGAATTAGAATTAGCTGACCGTATTTTAGAAGGTGATGAGGAAGCTAAAACTATTTTAGCCGAAGCTAATTTACGTTTAGTTGTTAGTATTGCCAAAAGATATGTCGGCCGTGGAATGTTATTTTTAGACCTTATTCAAGAAGGTAATATCGGTTTGATGAAAGCAGTTGAAAAATTCGATGTAACTAAAGGTTATAAGTTTTCTACTTATGCGACATGGTGGATTAGACAAGCTATTACAAGAGCTATCGCTGACCAAGCAAGAACGATTCGTGTTCCAGTTCATATGGTTGAAACAATCAATAAATTAGCTAGAATTCAAAGACAATTAACATTAGAATTAAATCGCGAGCCAACTGAAGAAGAATTAGCCAAAAAAATGAATACTTCAGTTGATAAAATAAGAGAAATTTATAAGATTAGTCAAGAACCAGTCAGCCTAGAAACTCCAATTGGCGAAGAAGATGACTCACATTTAGGAGATTTCATTAAAGATGAACACAATATGAGTCCAGAAGAATATGCAACAAATGAAATGTTAAAAGATGAGATAAGTGATATTTTATTGACTCTAACCGAAAGGGAAGAAAAAGTTATTAGATTAAGATTTGGTTTAGAAGATGGTAAAGCTAGAACTCTAGAAGAAGTTGGTCAAATCTTTGGGGTAACTCGTGAAAGAATCAGACAAATTGAAGCTAAAGCTTTAAGAAAATTAAGACATCCGTCTAGATCTAGAAAATTAAGAGATTATTTAGATAATTAATAGTAATTGTTTAATGTTTTTGATTTGACAAAATTACTTTTTTAATGTAAAATGGGTGTACTGTAAACACAAAGGGAGATAAGTTATGAGTAGTTTAAAAGAAGATTATAGTCTGATGGTTGAAACCTTAATAGGTATTTTCACTGTCGATAAAGGTAAAATTAAGATATTGATGATGCGTAAAAAAACAGAACCATATAAGGGGTATTGGATCTTACCAGGGGAAGTGTTAGATAAAAAAGAAACTTTAGAAGATAATATTACCGATGTTGTTTGTGATAAACTAGGTTTACCAACAATGTATATCGAACAGTGTTATACTTTTAGTAGTTTAAATCGTCATTTAGATAATAGAGTACTTGCTACTGCTTTTATTGGACTTATTGATAACATTACTTTGGTTTTAAAAAAACAAGAACGTGATGATATTGAATTGGAATGGTTTGATATTAATTCCATTCCTAAAACAGGATACGATCATGATAAAATCATTAATAAATTAGTTGAATATTTAAAAAAGCGAATTATAAATAGTAATATTTTAAAAATATTATTTCCAAGCGATTTTACATTACCAGAATTACAAAAAGTTTATGAACAAATTTTAAATGTTAATATTGACCGAAGAAATTTTAGAAAGAAATTAATCAATTTAGGTTATGTTATCGATACTGGCGATGTTAATGAAGGCTATATGGGAAGACCGGCTAAATTATATCGCTTTAATGATGAGTTAGAAGAAAGGAATTTGTTTTAATGAATCGTTTTAAATTAAACAACCATGGTTGGGGATTGCAAGTTATGTTGGCTTCTATTTTAGTCTTAATGTTAGGACTTGTAATAGCTGCAGTTTTAATTCAACGAGATTTTGGTGATGTGTTAGATCCAATTGGTAATAATTCAGGTAGTGATGTTAGTCGTCCAAATAATAATGAGGATGATGAAATTCAAAGGCCAGAATTTAAAACATATGCTGAATTGGAAAAAATGGTTTTAGAAGCAACTAAAGTTTACCAAAGAGAATATTATGCAAATATTTTAGATGGTGAAAAAATAAGTGTTACTATTAAACAATTAATTAACGAAAAATTGATTGATGAAGTTAATGATATTGAAGATGGAAGTACATGTTCAGGATATGGCCTATTTACTTTAGATGATGGTAAAATAACTTATGATGCCTATTTAAATTGTAATAATTATCAAACAATTGGCTATAATGAAATATATGATTATAATTAACTCTAAATTAGAGTTTTTTTCTTGACAAGCGTAGTTACATATGTTACTATGTTGATACACGAGGTGATTGGCATTGATTGGCGAAAAAGTTAAATTATTATCATTGATGAAAGCAAAGATTTGTAGAAAAGAAAGAAAATTCAAAGTAAGAAATGATCGTGATTATTTAATTGACCTATTAGAAATAGGCGTTAGTGTTGAAGAGGCATGGCAACAAATTTTAGAATTAAATATAAATTTTTATGTTGATGACCCTAAACCAAGTTATTATAAAAGTTCAAATAGTTTAACTTTCATGAAGAATATAAATGGTATTAATGTATATATTAAATTAACTCTAGAGAATGAAAAAGTGGTTTGTTGGTCTTTTCATAAAGATGAAAGGGGATAGGATAATATGAAATGTAATTGTCAAAATACACAAGTAGTTTTATACCATCATGAATATTTAATTAAAGGGAAAAAAATTGAATTTGATCAAGAAAGAAGAGTTTGTTCAGATTGTGGTAGTTTAGTTTACGACGAAAAATTAGATGATATAGCAAGTAAAGAAGCAATTCGAATCTATAATATAAATTATGGGATTACTAAAGAGGAAATAAAAAAAATAAGACAAAACTATGGTTTATCTTTAGAACTATTTGCTAAAATAATTGGCTGTGCTAAAAAAACGTTAATTAGTTATGAAAAAGGGACATCAATACCTAATGATAATTATTTAATTATTTTAAAAACTTTACAAAAAAATCCTAGCTTATTAAAAGATATGATCGAATCCAATCAAGAACGTTTTACCATTGAAGAAATGGACAAAATCAAAAACAAATTACATCATTTATATGGTAATCATTTTTTAACTATCAATTTTTTAGAAGAAAATGAGCCATCTTCATATAATGGTTATACAAAATTTTCTTTTAAAAAATTTAAAGATGTTGTTCTTTATTTAACAAGAAAAACAATTGGCAAAACAAAATTAATGAAAGAACTTTTTTATACAGATTTTCTATATTATAAAAATTATGGAAGTTCTTTAACCGGATTGACATATGTTAAATTACCTCATGGTCCAGTTCCTGATAATTATGAAACTTTATTAGAAATATTAAATGACAATGATTTTGTTGAAATTACTAGTATTATAAAAGGAAATTATGAAGAAAATTCAATCGCAGGGAAAAATAAAGATTATGATTTAAGCTTAGAAGAAAAAAAATTAATTGATGAAATAATAAATTATTTTGCCGACTATACAGGCTCACAGATTTCTGATTATTCGCATCAGGAAAAAGCTTGGCAAGAATCTAAACTAAATCAATTTATTAACTATGATTATGCTTTTGACATTGATAGGAAAAAAAACACTTGACAAACATATAATAAACATGGTAATATTATACTGCGTTTAATTTGGATTTGCTTATGGCAAGTCTAAAATTAATAGATAAAATGAAACACCTGGAAGTGTGTAAAAGAAGGGAGGATAACAATGCCTACAATTAACCAATTAGTTAGAAAAAATCGTAAGAACAAAACGAGAAAAAGTAAATCACCAGTTTTAAATATCGGTTTTAACAGCAAAGATAAAAAAAGAACAAGTCAAAATTCACCGCAAAAACGTGGTGTTTGTACTCGTGTTGGAACAATGGCACCAAAAAAACCAAACTCTGCGTTACGTAAATATGCCCGTGTAAGATTATCTAATGGTATGGAAGTTACAGCTTACATTCCTGGAGAAGGACACAATTTACAAGAACACTCAGTAGTTTTAATTCGTGGCGGTCGTGTTAAGGACTTAATCGGTGTTAGATATCACATTATTCGTGGTACTATGGATACGGCTGGAATCGAAAAACGTCGTCAAGGACGTAGTAAATACGGTAGTAAAAAACCTAAAAAATAAGAAAGGAGATAGTTATGCGTAAAAGACGTGCAGTTAAAAGAGACGTTTTACCAGATCCATTATACAATTCAAAATTAGTTACTAAATTAATTAATCGTTTAATGATTGATGGTAAAAAAGGAGTTGCTCAAACAATTCTATATGACTCTTTTGAAATGATTAAAGAAAAAACAAATCAAGAACCAATGGACGTTTTAAATAAAGCTTTGGAAAATATCAAACCAGCTTTAGAAGTTAAATCACGTCGTGTTGGTGGAGCTAACTATCAAGTTCCAGTCGAAGTAAGACCTGATAGAAGTCAAGCTTTAGGATTAAGATGGTTAGTACAATATGCTAGATTAAGAGGCGGACATTCAATGGCTGAAAATTTAGCTAATGAAATTATCGATGCATCAAATGGTGTTGGTGCAGCAGTTAAAAAACGTGAGGATACTCACAGAATGGCAGAAGCTAATAAAGCATTTGCTCATTATAGATGGTAGAAAGGAAATAATATATGGCTCGTGAATATAGTCTAGAAAAAACTCGTAATTTTGGTATCATGGCCCATATTGATGCAGGTAAAACTACTTGTACTGAGCGTGTGTTATTCCATACTGGTAAGATTCATAAAATCGGGGAAACTCACGATGGTGAATCACAAATGGACTGGATGGCACAAGAACAAGAACGTGGTATTACAATTACTTCAGCCGCAACTACAGCTTTTTGGAAAGGGTATCGTTTTAATATTATCGATACTCCAGGACATGTTGACTTTACAGTTGAAGTATCTCGTTCACTTCGTGTATTAGACGGTGCAGTAGCTTTATTGGACGCCCAAGCTGGTGTTGAACCACAAACTGAAACAGTATGGCGTCAAGCAACTGAATTTAAAGTACCAAGAATGATTTTCTGTAATAAAATGGATAAGATGGGAGCTAGTTTTGAATACAGTTTATCAACTATCGATTCAAGATTAGGTGTTAACGCTAAACCTATCGAATGGCCAATTGGTGCAGAAAATGATTTTAATGGTATTATTGATTTAGTTACTAGAAAGGCTTATCAATATGATGGCGAACAACATGAAAATGCCAAAGAAATCGAAATTCCAGCTGACATGGTCGATTTAGTTGAAGAAAAACGTAATGAATTAATCGAAGCAGTAGCTGAGTTCGATGATGAATTAATGAATAAATATTTAGAAGGCGAAGAAATTTCAGTTGAATTAATCAAAAAAGCAATTAGAAAAGGAACTTTAGCTGTTGAATTTTTCCCAGTATTATGTGGAACAGCTTTAGGAAATAAAGGTGTTAAGTTATTACTTGATGCAGTTATCGATTACCTACCAAGCCCAGTTGATATTGAAGCAATTAAAGGTGTTGATTTAAATGGTAACGAAATCGAAAGACATCCATCTGATTCAGAACCTTTTGCTGCTCTAGCATTTAAAGTTATGACTGATCCATTCGTTGGTAAATTAACTTTCTTTAGAGTTTATTCAGGACACTTATCAAGTGGATCTTATGTATTAAACGCAACTAAAGATAAAAAAGAAAGAATCGGTCGTATTCTACAAATGCATGCTAATAATCGTACTGAAATATCTGAAGTATTTGCCGGAGATATTGCAGCTGCTGTTGGACTTAAAGATACAACTACAGGGGATACATTATGTGATGAAAAGAAACCTTGTATTCTAGAATCAATGGAATTCCCAGAACCAGTTATCGAATTAGCTGTTGAACCAAAATCAAAAGCTGACCAAGATAAAATGGGAATAGCTTTACAAAAACTAGCTGAAGAAGACCCAACTTTTAGAGCTAGTACCAATCATGAAACTGGTCAAACTATTATCGCTGGTATGGGTGAATTACACTTAGATATCATCGTTGATAGAATGAAAAGAGAATTCGGTGTTGAAGCAAATATTGGTAAACCACAAGTATCTTACCGTGAAACATTAACTCAAGCTGGTGAATGTGAAGGTAAATATATTAAACAATCTGGTGGTCGTGGACAATACGGACATGTTTGGATTAAATTCGAACCAAATCCAGATAAAGGTTATGAATTTGTCGATGCTATCGTTGGTGGAGTAGTTCCAAGAGAATATATTCCAGTTACTGACAAAGGTTTACAAGACGCTATGAAAACTGGTGTTTTAGCTGGTTATCCAATGATCGATGTTAAAGCGACATTATTCGATGGTTCATATCACGATGTTGACTCATCAGAAATGGCTTATAAAATAGCTGCTTCAATGGCTTTAAAAGAAGCTCGTAATAAATGTAAACCAGTTTTATTAGAACCAATCATGAAGGTTCAAATCGTTGTACCTGATGAATATTTAGGTGCAGTTATGGGTGATGTTACTTCTCGTCGTGGTCGTCCATTAGGACAAGAATCACGTGGTAACGCTTTAGCTATTGATGCAATGGTACCTTTAGCTGAAATGTTCGGATATGCAACAAGCTTAAGAAGTAATACACAAGGAAGAGGAACATTCACAATGGTATTTGATCACTACGAAGAAGTTCCAAGAAATATCGCTGAAGATATTATCAAAAAAAATGGTACAAATTAATATAAAATGCTTGAAATTTTGTATTAATTAGTATAAAATTAATATGTAATAAATAAGGAGGAAATTTTAATATGGCAAAACAAAAATTTGATCGTTCAAAACCACATGTTAACATTGGTACAATTGGACACGTAGATCATGGTAAAACTACTTTAACAGCTGCTATTACTAAATACTTAGCTGATAAAGGTCAAGCTGACTTTGTTGATTATGCAAATATCGATAAAGCTCCAGAAGAAAGAGAACGTGGTATTACTATTAATACCGCACACGTTGAGTATCAAACTGATAAAAGACACTATGCTCACGTAGACTGCCCAGGACATGCTGATTATGTTAAAAACATGATTACTGGTGCTGCTCAAATGGATGGTGCTATCTTAGTTATTGCTGCTACAGATGGACCTATGGCTCAAACTCGTGAACATATCTTATTATCACGTCAAGTTGGTGTACCTCGTATGGTAGTATTCATGAACAAATGTGATATGGTTGATGATGAAGAATTATTAGACCTAGTTGAAATGGAAATTCGTGAATTGTTAAACGAATATGGATACGATGGTGATAATACTCCAGTTATTCGTGGTTCAGCTTTAAAAGCATTAGAAGGAGATCCTGTATACTTAGAAAAAATTCAAGAACTTATGGATGCAGTTGATACTTGGATTGAAACTCCAGTTCGTGATACTGATAAACCATTCTTAATGCCAATCGAAGATGTATTTACAATTACTGGTCGTGGTACTGTTGTTACAGGACGTGTTGAAAGAGGTCAATTAAAACTTAATGACGAAGTTGAAATCGTTGGTTTAAAACCTACTAAGAAAACTGTTGTTACAGGAATTGAAATGTTCCGTAAACAATTAGATTATGCTGAAGCTGGAGATAATGCTGGTGTATTATTACGTGGTATTGCTCGTGAAGAAGTTGAAAGAGGTCAAGTATTAGCTAAACCTGGTACTGTTACTCCTCATACTAAATTCAAAGCTCAAGTTTATATCTTAACTAAAGAAGAAGGTGGCCGTCACAAACCATTCTTTACAAATTATCGTCCACAATTCTATTTCAGAACTACAGATGTAACTGGTGTTATTGAATTACCACAAGGTACTGAAATGGTTATGCCTGGTGATAACGTTGAAATTACTGTTGAATTAATCGCTCCAATTGCTATCGAAAACGGAACTAAATTCTCTATCCGTGAAGGTGGACACACTGTTGGTGCTGGTAACGTTTCAGAAATTATTAAATAATTTATTGAACTACTAACTTTTGTTAGTAGTTTTTGTTTACTGTTACTTGACAAATTAAATTTACTTTTAAAAACTAATATGCTATACTTTATAATAGTGATGGGTATGGATTTAAGGGATATAAAAGAGTTTACTAAAGATTTTATTAAAATCGCTGTTTTAGTAATAATAGTATTTGCTATATATATGTGGGTGATAGGTATGCAGCAAGTGGTCGGATCTAGTATGAATAATACCTTAAATAATGGTGATATGGTTTTATTATATAAAGCAGGATATAAAATAAGTAATATTGAAAGATTTGATGTTGTATCTTTTTATTATGATGAGACTAAATACTTGATTAAAAGAATAATTGGTTTACCAGGTGAACATATAGCTTATAAAGATAATCAATTATATGTTAATGGCGAATATGTTGAAGAACATCGTGATTTTATTACTGATGATTTTGATTTAAAAGAGTTAGGTTATGATGTGATACCAGATGATATGTATTTTGTATTGGGCGATAATCGGGAAAATAGCTTAGACAGTAGAGAAATTGGTTTGATTAAAAAAGAAGATATAATTGGTGAAGCTATCGCTCGTGTTTGGCCAATCACAAGTTTTAAATTAATTAATTAGGGAGGACATATGGCATATATTAAATTTAAAGAATTAACAAAATATTTTGATTTTAAAGAAGAAACGCTACCAAAAGATTTACCTTGGTATACTGTAGAATATACTTATGATGACGAAGAAATTATTTTAGGATATAAAAATAGCAAAGACTTTATTGTTTTTACAACTAAAAGAATGTACTTATTTGATCGTGATATGGCAGGCATTTATTATAAAAAAATTCATATTATACCTTATAAGTCTATATCAAGTGGCGCTATTGATTTTAAACCAGGGAAAGCGGAATTATTATTTTCCTTAGATAGTGGTTATCAATTACATATTAACTTTATAAACATGAATCATGATAAAAAAGAGAATTTAAAAAAAATATATAAAATTATTTTTAGCGGACATTGAAAGCCGTTTTTTTATTCAATTTTTAAAATTGATTAGATAAATTTGCAAAATTTGTAAAAAAAATTCATTAAATTTTATTTTTTAGCGTTAAAATACTTGATTTTTTTTGTATATTTGGTATTATATAATTGCATTTAGGCGTTTTTATTGCCTAATTGCATATTCATATTATGGGAGGGGAAATATATGGATAAGAAAAAAATTATTATCGTTATAGTTGTTTTCTTACTCTTAGGTACTATGGTTTATTCATTCGCCAACCCTGGTACTGGAGATGAACAACTAGAAGGTAATGATCCACCAACTGAAGAACAAGGTGGCAACCAAGATGATGGTCAAGATGATGAACAACAAGGGGACAGCCAAGATGATAATCAAGATGACGAGCAACAAGACGATAATCAAGATGACAATCAACAAGGAAATGATACACCTGTAGCTGGTGGTGATGATTCTGTTGAGCAAACTACTGATTATTTATCTTTAGCACAACAAGCAGTTGAAAAAGCTGAACAATCTTTAGCACAAGGTGATGTTACTGCTGCTAATGAAGCAATTCAAGATGTTATTGAAAATGCTACTGATGAAGATGTTAGTGATTTGCAAGATCGTATTGAAACTGTTCAAAATATTATTGATTTTGAAAAATTATTAACACAATTAGAAAATAAAACAAATGGTACTACTAATAAAGATGAATTAGATGTTGTTAGAAATGATAAGGAAACTAAAACAACAACAACTACTTTAGATAATTTAGTAGAAAATTTAGCTAATGTTGAAACTAATGCTGATAAAATTACTAATTTAACCAATCGCTACAATACTGTGTTAGCTAAGTTAAATGATACTACTCCACCTAGTGTAGAAGGTATCGTAAATGGCGAATATACAAAAGGACCAGTAAGTTTAACAATTACTAATGAGGCTAGTTTCACAGCTACATTAAATGGTGAAAATTATGTTACTGGTACTGAAATTAAAGAAGATGGCAAATATACTTTAACTGTAATTGATAGTTCATTCAATGATATAGTAATTAATTTTACTATTGATACTACAATACCAACATTCAATTATACGAATGGTAATATTATTAAGGAAGGAACTTTAGTTTTTGATGATGCAAATTTTGATTACATTAAATTATATAATCATATAACTAAAGAAACTGAAATTATTTATGCAAATAAATTTGTTTTTGATGGAAATATAAATGTTGATAATTTAAGATATGATATTACTGGTTGTGATAAAGCAGGAAATTGTACTTCAACATTTAATTTGTATCATGATACTGATAAACCAGAGGTTTCAGGTACAGCTAAAATAGGAAGTAAAGAAGTTGAATTTATCAATGGTGGAACTTATAAAAAAGTTACATTAAATATTACAGATGGTAGTTTAAAAGAAGTTATTCTTCTTAATAATGATGAAGTTCTTAAAACTTTTAATGATAATTTTAATTCAAGTATAAAAATGGAATTTGAACATACTTCTATAGAAGATGGAAATTATAAAATAAAAGCTATTGATAGAGCCGGTAATTTTGAAATTATTGAATTTACAATTGATAATCAAAAACCAATTGTTAAGGGAATTAAAGATGGTGAATACTATCAATCAGTAGTGATTACTGTTGATGATACAAGTGAATTAGGTAGTATGCATTTTAAAAGAAATGGCAAAAAATATAATTACGAATTAGGAACAGAATTAAAAGAAGATGGTAATTATAGCTTTTATATTACTGATGTGGCAGGAAATAAATCAGAAGTAATTAATTTTGTTATTGATAATAATCCAGCTGATTATAATGCAGTAAACTTTAATGTAGTAAGTGGATATAATGATCATAATGGAACATATTTTTATGCTACTTTTGGTGACGTAATTTATGCTCACATTAGAACTAATGAAATATTGAGAGAAAATCCTACATTTACTTTAACTATAGGAAATGAAAAAATAGTTTTAAGTGGTGATAAAGTAAATTTCAAAGATGAAGAAAAAGAAGAATATACTTATTTATATAGTATAAGATATGAATTACCACAAGAAGAAAGATTTGAAAATTTACAAAATGTTGAAGTTAAATTAGAAATTAGTAATGTAGTTGATAAAGCTGGTAATGTTACTTTAGATAAAAAAACACAACAAAATATAATAAATATAACTAATAGTAATAAAGTGTTTATTGATACTACAGCACCTG
Source organism: uncultured Bacilli bacterium (assembly GCA_944363915.1). GTDB lineage: Bacteria > Bacillota_I > Bacilli_A > RF39 > UBA660 > Faecisoma. The sequence continues at coordinate 16,321 of CALVVR010000022.1, forward strand.
AAAAGAGTGGATTAGTAATTTTAGGTGGAAACTATAATGTTGAGGATAAAACACGTTATGCTAATGAAGATACAAATATCTATGTTTACGCTATTTTCAATGAAAAATTAGGTACTGTTCCAACTGTTAAAATAGATGGTAAAAAATATGTGATGGATACATTATTTGAAAATAATGGTACATATAGATATTACTCTAAAGATATTAAAGGTGCAGATCTTGATGAAGGATTAGTTGAATTTGAAGTTTATGGCTATAAAGATGCTGTAGGAAACGAAGGTGGAGTACTAAGTAATATAGATATTACAGAACCTTCACAAAGTAAAGTAATTGTTGATAAAAATGATCCTATTGCTAATCCTTTATATATTTTAGCTCGTGATGATGCTAGTTACAGATTATCAATTAGTGATGGTGAATATTTAAGAGTTGAAGCTAATTTTAATGAAGAATTATCTAAAAAGCCAATTTTGACAGTTGGTAGCCAATCAATCGAATTTGATAGATGCAATTTTAATTCTGATGAAACAAGATATGTTTGTGTTGCTGATATCAAAATTGATAATTCAATTGCTAGATTAGTTGAAGGAGAAAATATTCCTTTCACTGTTACTAATATTTATGATTTAGCTGGAAATTCTTCTGAATTTAATAATGATGATGTTACTGATTATTATCGTGATGATGAATTAGTTTACAGCAATGTTAAATTTGAGAATCCATTTGTTAGTATGAGTTTTCATAATAGTACTAATTATAAATTAAATGAAGAAAATAACAATACTGATTTGTCTGTTACAGAAGCAAAAGTAGGAGATACAGTTAGAGTATTTGTTCGTTTTAATCAAGATATCGATATTGAAAACTTCAAACCAATAATTGTTATTGGTGGTGTAGCTAAAGAATTAAATTTGTCTAATATTTATAATGACGGTACTAAAGATTATGGAGCAGATATAACAATTACTAAAGAAATGAATTTAAAACTTAATGAAGAAATTCCATTTGTTATTAAAAATATCGTTTTAAAAAATGGTAATAATTTACCAAACTTAAATCAAGATGATATTACTAGTACAAATCTAAGTGGAGTTATATACATTGGAGAATAAGGCTCTTTGTCAAATAGTGTTGGTGGAACCAAAAACTAGTGATAAATGAGTAATTGATAAGGATGGTCAAATCGAAAGATTTGACCTTTCTTTAATTATATTTATAAATACCAGCAATAAGCATAATTCTAGTTTTAAAGTGATAAAAACTACGATAGCCAAAAGCAATTCTTTTAATACATTTAATAAGATTATTAACACCTTCAATAACACCATTATTTAAGTTGAATTTGAAAGAATTAATGATGTGGTAAGAGAATTTATTAAAAGTTTTTAAAGTGTTTTTCATATATTCAGAAATGGATTTTTGTTTAGAAGTAATAATCTTAGTAAATAGTTCAACATCTTTATTTTTAATGCTTCTAAGAATACCTTGATAAACTTCATAAGTAGCTTTAAGTTCGCTGTTAGTATTTATAATATAAGTAACAATTTCATAATCGGTAATTTCTTTGCCGAAATAAACAGAATATTTTTTCTTATCTTTGTCTAAATCATCTTCAAATTTTTGAATAAGTTTCCAGTAATGTTTAAGTTTATTATAATTTTTTTTATCGTGTTTCATACATTTAACTCTAGTGCATTTTAAAGCATTACTAGCTAAAGCAACAACATGAAACTTATCAGTAATAATAACAGCATTAGGGAAAATAGTTTTAAATAATTTATAATAAGGTTCAAACATGTCCATAACAATGAATTTAACATTAAGTCTTTGTTTTCTAGGGAAGCGCATAAAATATTTAAGAAGAGCATTAGATTTTCTTGATTCTAAGATGTCAAAAGTTTTACCAGTTCTATTATTAATAATATGGAAAGTCATTTTACCTTTAGTATCTTTAGTGGCTTTAAATTCATCGATATTAATGATAGAAGGCAAAGTACCAGGAAGAACAGATTTTTTAGATAAATAATCGATGATTCTGTTAACAGAATCATGAGAAACATTGTTTCTTATAGCAATATCTTTTTCACTGATTTTGTTCATTAAATCTAATTTAATAGATAGTTTAGTATTATTAGAAATATTACAAAATTTATCAACTAAGGGAGAAGTAGCAATAAAAGTATGATTACAATGTTTACATTTAAATCTTTGTTTATCTAATAAAATGATAGCATTATAATTAGAAACTTTAGGAATCTTAATTTTGCAATTTCTTTTCCAATTCCATTTAATAATAGAGCCTTCATGTTTACAAAAAGGACAAACATGAACATGATAAGTAAGATAAGCTCTAAAAACTTTAGTTTCAACACCATTAATAATTTTAGTTTCTAAACAATTTTCATAAAAATTTACATTAACATCTTTAATATTTAAAATATTTTTAGTATAATTAGATTGAGTCATTTAATCAGATCCTTTCAATGTTTGGGTTTCAATTACATTGTATCATAGTTTTCTGATTACTGACTCTTTTTTGTATATGAAAATAGTGTCAGTAATTCACTCACCAACACTATTTATTATAGAACCGAGAATAAGACATTAATTTGTCTTTTTTCTTTGCAAAAAAATAGTGAGTTAATCACTATTTTATCAATTTACTTTTAATTAGTTTTTTAAGTGGAACATAATTACGATATAGATTATAATTACGACGATTAGTAACTAATTCAAAATCACCTACATATTCAAACATTTTAGCGCCGAATCCTAATTTGAATTCATCAAGTCCAGAATATTTATGAGCATCAACTGTTAAATTAGATATACCACCTAAATTAAATTTAGTATATCCAAGTTTTTGATATATTTCCATAATTTGCCATATTAATAGATGTTTGGAATTTAATTTTTTAAATTTAGGATCATAACCATCCATTAAAATAGTTATTTCTTTATCTTGTTTAACTAATAAAATACAAGAAGTTACAACACCATTAGGATAGTTATGTAAAATATTTGTAGCTTCAATTAAATTGTTTTTATACTGATAAAGATATTTGTCAGTATTAATTTTTTTATTAATTAATTTTTGATTAGGCTTTCCCTTTTTTTTCATAATCAAATCATTTAAATAGTTACTTTTTTCTTCATAAACATCTAATTTTTCTTGAATCGCTTTTAAGTATACTTTAGTATCTAATTTAGTATAATATATTTCGATCATATCTCTTTTGGAAAAAAAACCAAAACAATCTTTAAAATAGTCTAAATTCCTTTTGTAACGATTTTTAGTAAATTCATATAAATATTCTAAGTCATTAAATGAACCTTTATATGTTTTCATGCCATTTTTGATTGCGCTTCTAATTTTAGTACGATATTCTTTTTTAATATTTTTAAACAAATCATATAATGTTTGATTTAAGTTGATAATTGCTTCAAACCGTGGCTTTAAAGCTTCAAAAAAGTTATTGTATCCTAAATGATAGTAACCATTGTTTTTTAATGATTCAAAGATCAAATTATATTTCGGATTTGTTTCTTTAGTTTGGTTATTAAAATCATAAATACTTTTAATAATAAGAGGATTAATTTTAATTCCTATGATCCCCATTTTTCCCAAATAATTTTTGACTTGATTAGTAAAATCTTTTAATAGATAGAAATCTTCATAATTCATAATGAATCCTCGAGGTGCATAAGCATATTTAAACCCTTCTTCTTTATTTATTAAAATTAAAGTAGCAGCAATAACGATTTCATCTTTCAACAATCCTAAAAGAAGTGGTTTGAATCCTTGGTTTCGCATAATTAGTCCATATTCAGGAGTCTGATAAATAGATTTTAAAGAACAATTAGTAGTAAAATTAATAAATTCTTGATCAGTTAATTCTTTTAATTGCATAACAAGTCACCTTTTAAATTATATCATATATTGATTAAAATGTCATATAATTCATAATCGATAATATATTTATTTAGGGTGAGATAATGAAAATAGGAATACCAAAGGCATTATATTATTACTATTTTTTTGACAAGTGGCAATATTTTTTTGAACAATTAAATATTGAATTAGTTAGTACTGATACCGATAAAGATATTATTAGACGAGGAGATAAATATGCATCAAGTGAAATGTGTTTATCATTAAAAATATTTTTAGGACATGTTGATTATTTAAAAGATAAATGTGATTATATTTTAATTCCCAAGATCGACAATTTTGGTCTTAATGACCAAATGTGTAGTAACTTTGGTTGCTTGTATGATTTAGTCAATAATTTATTTGACATTAAAATATTGACTTATGAACTTAATTATTTAAAGCGAAAAAATGAAAAAAAAGGTTTAATCAAAATTGGAATAGAGTTAGGTTTTGATAAGAAATTTTTAACTAAAGCTTATAAAATAACATGTTTAAAATATAATAAAAAACTAAAACAATTGGTTATTTCTAATTTAAATAAATTAGATAGTTCTAATAAAAAAGTTTTAATAGTTGCTCATTCTTATAATATCCATGATAATTATATTGGGAAAATAATAGTTAAAAATTTAGAAAAATATCACATAGAAGTTATTTATAGTGATTTGTTTAATGATACTAATAATTTAGCCAGTTATTTATCACCAAATTTATATTGGAAATACAGTAAAGAGAATATTGGTTCGATTGTTTTATGTAAAGAAAAAATCGATGGAATTATTTTTTTAAGTACTTTTCCTTGTGGTCTAGATAGTTTAGTTAATGAATTAGTTATGCGGAAAATTAATAAACCATATTTGAATTTGATTATTGATGATTTAGATGCCGAAGCTGGTATTGAAACAAGAATAGAAAGTTTTGTTGATATAATTGGCCAAGATTAAAGTAGCTTTTCCGCATATGGCTAATTATTATATTCCGGCTAGTTATCTATTAAATAAAATATTAGACGTAGAAATTATAAAATCACCTCTTATAACAGCTAAAACAATTGAATTAGGTAATAAATATAGCCCAGAGTTTGTTTGTACACCTTTTAAATATACATTAGGTACGATGATTGAATCATTAGATATGGGAGCTAATGTGTTAGTTCAGTTTGGAGGTGGCTGTCGTTATGGATATTATAGTGAGTTACAAGAACAAATTTTAAAAGATTTGGGTTATAAGTTCGAAATGTTAAATTTAATTACGGCTGGCAAAGCTAATGTAAAAAACATATATAAAACAATCAAAAAAATTGATAAAAAATTTAATATTTTTAAAGGTTTATATTATTTATTTATAACAATTAAAATGATAAAATACATGGATAAGGTTGATGATTATATTAGGCAAAATATTGGCTTTGAAATTGAAAAAAATAGTTTTAACAATTTATTAAAAGAAATGTTAGCAAAATTTAGTCAAGTAAATGATCCATTTAGTTTATCTGTTTTGTATTATAAGTATTTTAAAAAATTTAAAAGGATAAAAACTAATAAACCAAAAGATTGTTTAAAGGTTGGCGTTATTGGTGAGTTATATACTTTAATGGAACCTTTCAGCAATTATTACTTAGAAAAACAATTAGCTAGTTTTAATATTCAAATTAAAAGATTTACTAATGTAGATTATTTACTTTTTAAGCATAAGAAAACAATTAATAAAGCTTTAATAAAATCAAAAAAATATATGAAATACAAAATGAGTGCTGATGCATCAAGTAATATTTATTGGGCTAAATATTTAGGCATTAATAAATATGATGGTATTATTCATATTAAATCAAGTTTTTGTACTCCAGAGATTGGCATTATGCCAATATTAGATAAAGTGGCTAGTAATTATAATATTCCGATTATTTATTTTAGTTTCGATGCGAATACTAGTGAAGTTGGTATGAAAACAAGATTAGAAGCTTTTTATGATATGATAGAAATGAGGAGAAAATGAATTGCTATTTAGGTGTCGATATTGGAAGTATTTCAACTAAAGGTGTTATTATTGATGAATGTAATAATATTATTGCTTCTGCTTATATTTGGACGGAAGGAAATCCTGTTAATGCCGTTAGAAATTTGATTGAAATATTGAAGAAAGATTTAGATAGTAAATATGTTGTTAAGGGAATTGGAACAACTGGTAGTGCGAGAAAATTAATCGGTTTACTATTAAACGCCAATGTTGTAAAAAATGAGATTATGGCTCATGCAATTGGTACTTTATCACTTTATCCTGATGTTAAAACAATATTAGAAATAGGTGGTCAAGACTCCAAAATTATTTTACTAAATAATGGTATTATTACTGATTATGCGATGAATACTTTATGTGCGGCTGGAACTGGGGCATTTTTGTCGAGTCAAGCCAAAAGATTAAATATCGATATAGAACAATTTGGCACTCTTGCTTTAAAAAGTACTAATCCTGTTAAAATAGCTGCTCGATGTACAGTATTTGCTGAGTCTGATTTAATACATAAAGCTCAAGTAGGATATAAAAAAGAAGACATAGTTGCCGGTCTTTGTAAAAGTATTGTTTTAAATTATTTAAATAATGTTGGCAAGGGTAAAAAAATAGAATCACCAGTTATTTTTCAAGGCGGAGTATCGAAAAATGTCGGTGTTTTAAAATATTTTAAGGAAATATTAAATACTGATGTTATAGTTGATCCTAATAGTCATCTAATGGGAGCGTTAGGAATCGCTATTTTAGCTAAAAAAAATAAGACAAATAAAGTTTATGATTTGAATATTCAAAATGTTGATTTTTTAACTAAAGCGACTGAATGTAAAGGATGTAGTAATAATTGTGAAATATTAAGAATTTATAAAGATAATAGATTAGTCGATAGTTGGGGCAACAGATGTGATAAATATATTAAAAATTAATTGTACAATTAAAGTACAATTTTTTTATGTTTATATTAAAAAGATTGACTAATATATTTAATTAAGGTAAAATAAACATAGTAGGAAGGTGGATATATGAAAAAAGGTTTTACATTAATTGAATTATTAGCGACAATAGTTTTGTTAGCCATAATAGCATTAATTGCGACACC
>CALVVR010000023.1 GCA_944363915.1 uncultured Bacilli bacterium
TAATACTTGTTTTGGTTTTCTCATACTATTTACTCTCCTTTATTTCCTCTATATTTTTTAATATAGTATCAAAGTTATTAGTATCATTACCGTTGCACTTTAATTTATTATATGTCTCAGAATTTCCTACATCTATACTTATTAGTATATATCCTAATTTTAATAAGGTTTCATACATTGCTTTATTAATTAAAACCCCATTTGTAAATATTCCAACGCGAATGTTATGTTTTGATAATTCATCTATAGCATATAATATTGAATCTTTTGCAATTAAAGGTTCTCCAGTTATTCCAGAAAAAGTAACATTTTCAACTTTATATTCCTTATTACAATTATTCTTGTAGTCATATCCCATTTTCTTGTAATTTATAATACTATTTACTATCTTAACCATATTTTCCTTTTTAAGTAAATTATTATCTAGTAATGCATCTTTATTTTCTTTGGATGAAACATATCCACCTATGCACCATTTACAATTTAAATTACAAATACTAGATGTATGAATTAATATTTCGTACGGGGGCAAAATGTTACCATTAAAAACATTTAAAATAAGAGAAAAATGTCTATCAAGCATTTCCATTTCATTAAATCTACCTGGCAAATCAGTTCTATAAACTTCTTTTAACCTATTCATTGTTAACACCCCACAAACGCACATAAACTATTCATAATTAATATACTACCATTTTTTGTAAAAAAGTCAACATTTAAATTAACTGTTGACTATTAAGTAATAAAAAAATAACTTATTAAAATTTATTAAGAATTTATAAAATATAAAATATTATTTAATAAAAATGGCGTCCCCGACAGGAATCGAACCTGCGACCTACAGCTTAGGAGGCTATTGCTCTATCCTACTGAGCTACGAGGACACAATATAATTATATTATTTTATTATCAATATTGCAAGAAAAAAATAGATATAAATCTATTTCATAAGATTAAATAATAATAGAAAAGCTAAATTAGAAACATATCTTAATTTATAGCCTAATTTATAACTAAATTCACCTATTGCTACTTTTTTATCATACAAGCTTACTATCCAACTTTCGGTATATTTAGGAACCGTTGTATTGATTGGGAACATATGACTTCTAATAATATCCGCCTCTTTAGCAGTTACATTAAACTTTTCTAAAGCATTGATTTCAGCTTTTAAAGGATGATTAATTGTCGATAACAACTTTTCTTTTAAATTAACATTTTCCTCAAGAAAGAAATCATGTAGTAACCCTCCAACAGCTACTGCTTTATAATCTAAATTATTTTTTTTAGCAAATTTATAAGCTTTATATGATACTTTTAGTGAATGATCAAATCTTGAAATACCATGGTGTTCACATTTTTTTAGTTTTAGAAACTCTTCATTATTTAAAATATAACTAACTATTTCCAAGTATTCTTTATCAAGTTTATTTATATTCATTGTTTTTTATTCACCTCGAACTATAACATTATATCACATTTAGTAAAAAAATATAATAGTTTTAGCTCATTTTTTGTGAAATTTCAATACTTTTGTTTTTCGGTTGAATTTGAATATAAGTGTTTCCATCATTAACCGTTATTTCTTTGCCGTTTAAATATCTATAAATAGTTTGTCTAGAAGTGGCGTCTTTTTCCCATGTTATTGGAACTGCGTAGCCATTAGATATGAAGTAACCATCGCCTTTTCCAATATTTTCGATTTCTTGACGACCTTTTGAATCCATACTATAGTTAGATACTTGATAAGTAATAATATTTTTAGCAGTAAACGTCTTTCCTGTTATATAATCTTTTCTTTCAACGCCATTACTATATTTTTTATACACCTTATTAACTTCATCATAAACAAAAGTATTAGTTTGATAACTAGAATATTCTATTTCTACTTCGTCAGCCTTAGCAGCCCCGTCCATAATAGATAAATCAATTTCATCAATGCTATATTTTAATAAAGTATCATCATCAGAAGTTGCACGATAACCTTTATCAGCAATAGTTTCTTCTAAATCTTCAATACTAGTGTAAACAGTATGTTCAGTTGGAACATTTAGTGTTGTATCTCGCCAAAATGGTGCACCATCAACCATACCATTAATATTGTTAATACCTAAATTATAAATGTCTTCTTCAGCTTGTGGGCTCCAACCATAATGAACATAAATAGCGTCATTTTCTTCTGCATAATCTAGAAAATAATGACGAGAACTACGAACTGTTCCAATTCTTGCTGTATCAGCATCTTTAAAGACTGCTAACATTCTAGTAATTCCACCTTCAACTACTATTTCATAAACTAAATAAGCATCATTTAACCCAGTTTGTAAAGGTTGGGCTGTTTTATGATTATTAATCATAACGGCAATTGGTCTACTATCTGATTCTAAATCTAAAATTTGTAGTTTCTTTTCTTCAACTGGTGCTGGATTTTCAACAACACCTGGTTCTTCCTCTTCGACTTCTTTTTTATTAAAAAATATAAAGTAAACTATTACTCCAATAATTACAACTAAAATAAATAAGGCAAATATAATTCTTCCCCATTTTAACTTCATCCTCAATAACTCCTTTATACATAAAAATGGTGCTGGAAATAGGATTCGAACCTACGACCTACGCGTTACGAGTGCGTTGCTCTACCAACTAAGCTATTCCAGCAAGTACTATATTAATTATAGCACACCATTAAAAAAACTAGCAATATTTTTTTTATTCAATGTAAAGTAAAAGACTTATTTTTAATAAGTCCTTCAAACAAACTCTTTTATATACTACTTTCTAATAATATTCATTCTATAACAATTTATTTACAAAATTAATATTGTAACTTCTTTTTATTAATATTTCGTTAACTGTTAAATAGTACTTTTTCTGATTTATACTGCTTAATAATTATTGATAAAACAACAGCAATAATAACAATAGTTGACAGTAACATTAAAAATATATTCAAATAATCAATGTTACCATTAGTAATATCTGTAAAAATTAAAGTAAAATTAATAAACGGTATTAAAGCTAAAATATTAGTAGTTTGAATATTAATCATAAAAGCAATCATTCCTGGAAAAAACGAAATAAAAGTAAGAGGAGTTAAAGCACTTTGTGCTTCTTTAAATGTTTTAGAATTGCTTGCAATCGCAATACATAAACCGCTGATTAAAAAAGAATAAGCAACAATAACAACAATTGCAAAGATTAAACTTGTTATAGGTAACATTAAATTGCTTCCTTCATAAATAGTAAACATGTTATTAGCTAAAAGTAATGAAACAATAGTCAAAATCAAACTGATTAATCCAGTAATAATCGAAGAAATAGATACACTTAAAAATTTACCAATAATAATATCCTTACTTCTAATTGGAAATGTAAGTAATGTTTCTAAAGTACCTCTTTCTTTTTCTCCAGCCGTCGTATCAGTAGCTGGATAAGTAGCTGATACAGTTATAGCCATAATGATAAAAAGAAAAGCATAATTAATAATATAATTGGCAAAATAACTATCTTGTTTAACAATATTTTCTTTTAAATTAATTATATTAATTACTTCATCACTATTGATATTTTTATCGGTTAAATATTCATTTTGTAAATAATTTTTATAACTATTGAAATAAGATTCTACTAACATGCTAGCATAAGTTGTAGCCTCACTATCATCACCATTTATCGTATAATTATTATCATCTTTAAGAACATATAAATATATTTCATTATTATCAAATTTTTGTTTTAATTCTTCTTCGGTACCAATAATAGGATTGATATTAAGTTCCTGAATAATATTATTTTCAACTTCACTTAACTCATAATCAAATCCAATCAAATTATATTCACTAGGATCTTGAGTCATTTGCATCTCAAACAAAGCAGACATACCGATTACTAGTAAAGGAATAAAAATTGGAATAACAAGCATCATCGCTAACGATTTTTTATCGCGAAACATATCTCTTAGTTCTTTTTTCAACATGTTACCTAAATTATTCTTCATCAGAAACACCCCCAATCAAGCTAAAAAACGCATCTCTTAAATTAGTCGTTTTTGTATCTTCTTTTATTTTGTTAGGTGTTCCTTCTTTAATTATTACACCCTTATTAATCATAATAACATAATCACAAATATTTTCAGCTTCTTCCATATAATGAGTAGAATAAAGAATTGTTTTTCCTTTATTTCTTTCATTTTTAATAAAATCTAAAATTACTTGACTAGAAATGATATCTAAACCACTTGTTGCTTCATCTAAAATATAATATTTAGGGTCATGAACTAAACATCTAGCAATATTTACTCTTTGGGTTTGACCAGTAGATAATTTTTCGATTCGATTATATAAAAAATCATTCATATTTAAAGAAGTAGCGATACTTTTAATTCTAGTATCGATTTCACTTTCACTAACGCCATAAATTTCACAACACATCTTTAACAATTCATAAGGTGACAAAGTATTATAAATTTTGGTATTACCCGATAAATAAGCTATATTTTTTTTAATTTCAATTTCGTTATCTTGATAATTTAAATCAGCAAATTTAATACTGCCACTAGTAGGATTTAAAATGCCAGCAATCATTCTAAGTAAAGTGGTTTTGCCAGCGCCATTAGGACCTAATATACCAATAATTTCGCCATCTTTAGCATTAAAACTTATTCCATTATTGGCATAAAATTCTTCACGTTCTTTTTTGTTATTAATTCTTACAAATTTTTTCTTAATATTTTCAACCCTTAACATACTTGTCCTTTCTAATAATTTAAGTGAATAACACCATAACTTACAATAACATCATCGTCAACTAAAACATTGACACCATTAATAACTGTATATAAGTTGCCATGTAGAACATCATCTTTTAAATAAGTATCAGCAAAATAAAATATTTGATTATTTATGTTACTAAAGCTATCGATATTAGTAATCTCTTGCATATTACATTGATAACAACTTAAAGACAATTTATCTTCGTTGTTTTTAATATAGTATAAAATATTATCAATAATAAACCAATCTTTTATATTTTCGGCAATTAAAACGTTTTCTTCATCTTGAAGTAAATATAAGTTAGAAGTATTATTTTCAATATAGTAAATATTGTTGTTTTCTTTAGTAATTATCGCAATATTTTCCCCAATCAATCTAATATTTTCCAACTTTTTATCTGATAAAGTAGCTTGATAAAATAAATCATCAGCTCCCTGATAGTAAACTGTTTTAGTAGCATCATCATAACCATAAATATCATATTTATCAGTATTTCCTAAAGAAAATACATAATCCTCTTTTTGATTATAAAAAGAAATATCAAAATTTGTTCCGTTATATTTACCAAGAACTAAATATTCATCAGTATTAGCATTTGTAAAACTGTTATCTAAATTTAAAATTCCTTCTCCTAGTCTAGTAACTTTGCCATCTTTATAACGATAAGTAGCAACATTAGAATTTAAATCTATAAAATCTTCACTAGTTTCAAAATTTGTTAAAAGTCCCTCATATCTTGTAAAATAAAGGACATCTTCTTCTGTGCCTAGTATATTTACCACTTTATCACTAATTAATTCATCATCAATGTATAAAGAAAGCAAATTATTTTCTTTGATATAAGATAAAACAATATTACCATAAACATTAAATCCATCAACGTCAGATAAAATTTTAACCCCAGATAAATTATCTAATAAAACTTGATAAACATCACCATTTTCTAAAAGATAATACAATGTGTTTTTGTCATTTGAAACGACAAAATCCATTATATCTTCAGCAATTACTTGTTTATTACTGTAGTTGTAATAATATAAATCCATATCTTTTATATAGACAATTCCATTTTTCACTACCCTATATAATAATATACCTTCATCGATTAATTGACTACTTTCTTCACTTATATTATCAACAGTGACATATCGTAAATCGGCATAATTATCAGATATATTATCTGGATATATTATTTTGGTTTTATCAAAAGAATAATTAAAATAGATATCTAAAAACATTCTTTTTGAAATATCAAAATTAGAATTTAAAACTGTTTTTTCATTATTTTTTTCATTCCATAAAATTAAACTGCTATCTTTAACATAAGCAAAAAATTCATCATTTGTGTCATTAGATTGCATGTTAGTAGCAACAACAATAGCAACTATAATAAATATAAATATTAATCCAATTATTAGAAAATATCTTTTCATTATTTCACCTCTTATTTGGTTTTAAATCCTAATGATTCTATTTTTTCTTTTATAATACTTAAATCGATATCTTTTTTTAAAACTATTTCTGCTTTTCCTAAATCAACTTGACATTTTTTAACTTCCTTAATGTTATTCAAAACATTTTTAACTCGATTTACACATCCTTCACAATGCATACCTTCAATACAAATAGTCTTTACAATATCTTTACTCATTTTTACCTCCTTTTAATCTTAGAGAATTAAAAACAACTGTTAAACTACTTATAACCATAGCTAAACTTGCAATCATTGGATTCATAACTATACCTAATGGCGCTAATAAACCGCTAGCAATCGGAATCATAATTAAGTTATAGAAAAAAGCCCAAAACAAATTTTGTTTAATTATTTTAAAGGATTCTTTACTAATTTCTAGTAATTTAACTATATTATTTAAATCGTTGTTCATTAAAATAACATCTGAGGAATCGACTGCTACATCGGTTCCATCACTAATACTTACACCGATTGTCGCATTTACTAAAGCTACAGCATCATTAATTCCATCGCCAACCATTAAAACCTTTTTATTATCTTTTATTAAAGACTTAATAAAATCAGCTTTTTTATTTGGAAGCATATCAGCTATAACTTTTTTTATTTTAAGTTCATCAGCTATCAACTCAGCTGTTTTTTTATTATCTCCTGTTAACATTATAACATTTATTCCTAAATTATTTAACTTTTTAAGCAACGTTTTTATATTAGGTCTAATCGTATCTTTAACACCGATTAAACCAATAATTTCTTTATTAGAAACAACATATAAAATACTACAACCTTGACTAATTAACTCTTCGTAATCTAAATTATGAGTATCTTTAATTTTTAACTTTTCTAATAGCCTTAAATTACCAATATAATATTCTTTATTTTTAATCTTACCAGATAGTCCCATCCCAGCTATATTTTTAAAGTCAGTTACTTTTAACAAGTTATTTTTAGAAAATGCAGTAGCAATGGGATGAGTTGAATTAGCCTCTAAACTACTAACAATTTTTAATAGTTCTTCTAAAGAAATATCAGAATAATTAAAAGACTTAAAAATTTTTAATTTTCCATAAGTCAAAGTTCCCGTCTTATCAAAAACAAGTGTATCGATATGTCTTGCATTTTCAATTACTTCAGCTTTTTTTAAAAATAGACCATTTTTTGCACATTTGCCATTACTAATAACGATAACTAAAGGAACAGCCAAGCCCAATGCACAAGGACAAGCAACAACTAAAACCGTAACAAAATAATTTAACGAATCGGAAAAACCACTCCCAAGTACAATATGAATTAAAAATGTTATAACAGCAATTATAAAAATCAATGGTACAAACACACCACTAACCTTATCAGCAATTCTTTGGATTTTTGTTTTACTGTTTGTGGATTCAACAACCATTTTAACAATCTCCGAAATTGTCGAATCACGTCCTATTTTTTTAGCTTTATATTCGATAACTCCATCATAATTAATAGATCCAGCTATAACGTGACTATCTTTTTCTTTTAAAACAGGTTTACTTTCTCCAGTAATAAATGATTCATCAACATGAGCTTTTCCCCTCACTAAAACGCCATCAACAGCAATCTTTTCCCCTGGATGACAAACTAATATATCATCGATATTAACTTCATCGATAGTTATCTTTTCTTCTTTTTCACCTTTTTTAATAACAGCATATTTAGGAGTTATTTGAACTAATGACTTAATAGCATCTTTAGTCTTATCCTTACTTATATTTTCAATAAATCTACCCAATTTGATAAAATATATAACCATACAAGCTGATTCAAAATATAAATTATGCATATATGATAAATCACCATTAAAGATTTTAAAGACACCATACAAACTATAAATAAGACTGAATACGACACTAAAAGTTACTAAAGTATCCATATTAGGAATTCTATGAATTAAGTTTTTCAAACCATTTTTAATAATATCAAAACCATAAATTAAAAATATTAAACAAAATAAAACTAATATTAATGAATAAGCTCGAGAATAATTATCTAAATTAGGTAAGTTAATCATATGAGACATTGTTATATACATTAAAATAATCAATAATATGCCGTAAAAAATTAATAACTTTTTTTCTTTTTTAAAAGTAGTATCATCATCTAAATTTTCAAACTTTCCTAAACTTTTAAATCCTGCCTCTTTAATATAATTTTCAATATCTTTTATTTTAATATCTTGATAAGTAATAGTTGCAATAGCTAAAATTAAATTAACATTGACATCGATTATTCCTTCTTGTCTTTTTAAATATTTTTCTAAACCATTCGAACAAGCACTACAAGTCATGCCATCGATTTTTAAAACTATTTTTTTAATTAATATCACCTACTTCGATATATTTGATTGAATTACCATTTAATTCAATTAATTTTATTAAATCTTTAGTTTTCATAAATACTGTCGCATCGTTATTGTTAGGATGAACACCAATAATCTCATCTTTTAAAATGTCTTCATCGATTATAACCTTAATTATTTTTTCAGCGTCATTTAAAACACCAATTGGCGTTACACTACCCTTTTTTAATTTTAAAAACTTTTCCAATTCACATTCACTAGCAAAGCTTAATCTTCGACTATTAATTTTATTTTTTAAATCAGCTAAATCGACTTTTTTACTATTTTTAATTAATATTAAATAATAATTTTGTTTTTTATCATCTCTTAAAAATAAATTTTTAGCGATATATTCTTTATTCGGTATATTTAAACCTTTGGCTTCTTCGATTGTATAAATAGGAACATGATCAAATTTTTCATACTCAATTTCTAATTCGGTTAGCTTTTGATAGACTTTTTCTTTACTAAACATAAATAACCCCGTTTTCTATTATTCATTTAATATCTTTAATTTATTTAAAGCAATTAAAAAAATTTGTTGCAAATTTTACCTACCTTCATTTAGTTTCTTTTATAATTCAATTTTAAAAAATTTAATTGTTTCTTTTCAAATCTTCTTGACACTTTTCAAATAATTTCGTTTGTTCTTTTGCCAAAATATTTGTATTACAAACACACTCTTAATTCAGCAATTGTTTTCACATCATTTTTATATATTGTCATTTTTTAGTGATGATGATGAGAAACGTTTTCAATAGCGACATGACACTCATTATTATCACATTTTTCCTTTGCTGTTTCTATTTCAACAGTTGTATGAACAATCCCTTGTTCTTTTAATTTTTCTTTAACCTCTGATTTAACTTTTTCTATTTTTTTACTTTTCGTTACAACATGTAAAGTAGCATAGTTATTAATACCATCGATACTCCAAATATGAATATGATGAATATCAATTATATCTTCAATATCTAACAACTGTTTCTTTAAATTTTCAATATTTATATTTTTAGGTGTCTTTTCTAAAAATAAATCTAAAACTGATTTTAAATTTTTTATAGCCTGAAATAAAATATAACAAGCAATTAGAATACTCACAATAGAATCAATATAATTAATATTAGTAAATTTAATTAAAATTGAGCCAATAAAGACAACTATCCAACCTAAGACATCTTCAAGCATGTGTAAATTTACGGATTTTTGATTTAAAGAATCACCATCTTTAGTCAAATAAGCCGCAAAAAAATTAAAAACCATTCCAAAAACAGATATAATAATCATGCCGTCATAATTTAATGTAACAGGATTAAATAAACGATTAAAAGCGCCTATTATAACTAAAATCGAACCAATGGTTAAAATAGATGTAGTTATCAAAGCGCCTAAGACTGAGTAACGAATATAACCATAAGTATATATATTGTCTGGTTTATGTTTACTTTTCTTTTCTAAAAAGTACGATATACCAATACTAATAGCATCAGCAAAATCATGAATCGCATCAGAAAGAATTGAGATACTTTTAGTAAATAACCCTCCAAACAATTCAATTATCGAAAAAGATATATTAAGTAAAAAAGCAATTAAAATATTTTTATCTGTTGTTCTTTTCATAATTCTCCTTTAAAATATCTATAATTAATTTAACTGTTTCATCAATTAAAACATCATAATTAATATTTTCGTGTTTATGATAAACAGCCTCATAACATAAATCATCGATTAAATTAATAATCAAATGAACTTTTTCCTTTAATTTTATTTCACTAAAACCGTTATGTTTTAAAATATCAACTAATTTTTCAGTCATTTCACTTTCTTTAGTACTAAAAATTTTTAAAACTTCATTATCTAAACAACTCATCGACATTAATTCTTGATGAGCATTTTTTGTCATAGTATTTTGTTTAATTGATTTTAATATTATATCTTTGATTATAATTTTAATATTATCCTTAGTTATTTTTTTGTTTTCTAAATTTAATAATGGAAACATAATTTTATCAGAATGTAGTTTAACTCCTTCGATAAAAATGTCTCGTTTATCTTTAAAATATTGGTAGATTATTCCGGTTGAAACGCCACAATATTTGGCAATATCAACACAACTTACATTGTGATATCCTTTATTACAAATTAGTTTAAAACCATCAGCAATTATTTTGTTTTTTTTGGCAATCGAATTTTTTTTGATTGGTTCCCTTACTTTTCCCATAAAACAACCTATTTTAAAAAGCCATTAATAATTGCTTCTTCTGCTTCTTTTTCAGTTAATCCTAAAGACATTAATTTAATTAATTGGGCTCCAGCTATTTTACCAATTGCTGCTTCGTGGATTAAATTAGCGTCAACATTATTAGCGTATATTTCAGGAATCGCTTTAACTGAAGCTTTGTCTTGAATAATTGCATCACATTCAACATGAGCAAATGATTTAGTATTGCCAACAACATTAGATGTAAATTCCTGATAAGAATTATCAGTGGCAACTGATCTTGAAGTGACATGACAACTAGCATTTTCACCATTTAAAGTAACAACGAATTCAGTCTTCGCATATTGATCTTTATAAGTTTTAATTTTCTCATTAATAACTAAAGTGGTAGCTTCATCTAATATAGCTTTAGTTACTCTTAAAGTTTTATCAACGCCTTCAATTTGCGTTGAATCTATTGTCATACTGGATCCTTTTTTCATTGTAATTTCAGTAACAGGATTTAAAATTTTTTTACCAGTTCCCTTACCACTTCCATAGTGTTTTTCAATATATTTTACTTTAGAATTTTCTTCCAGATAAAAACGATGTATGCCATCATGAACAGAGTCATGTCTATCAGTATTATGAACACCACAGCCAGCTACGATAATAACATTAGAATTTTTACCAATATGAAAATCATTATAGACAACATCAGTTAATCCACTATCCGTAATAATAACTGGAATATCAATTATACCAAACAAAGTATTTTCCTTAACATAAATATCAATTCCACTACCATCTTCTTTAGATATAATATCAATATAAGGGTTAGTTTTACGATCGATACTTTTACCATTTTTCCTAACATTATAAGAATCAGCTTCGTGAATATTATTATCTAAAACATTATTTAATAATTGTTCATCTGTTTTATTCACAAATATTCACCCCTTTACAACAAGTTTCTTCTTTAAAAATAATATTCATCATAATATTTTTACTACCGATTTTTTTTATTTTACCATTTTCTAATAAAATTATTTGGTCAGCAATGTTAAGAATTCTTTCTTGATGAGATATAACTAAAGTTATTCCTTTCGATTGTTCTTGGATTTGTTTAAAAACATTTGTTAAATTTTGAAAACTCCATAAATCAATTCCTGCTTCTGGTTCATCGAAAATAGCTAATTTAGGATTTCTTGCCATAACAGTTGCAATTTCAATTCGTTTTAATTCTCCACCTGATAAAGAATTATTTACTTCCCTATCAACATAATTTAAAGCACAAAGACCTACTTTAGATAATATATCACAAGCATTACTTTTAGTAAGTTCTTTATTAACAGCTATTTTTAGTAAATCATAAACGGTTAGGCCTTTAAAACTAACTGGTTGTTGGAAAGCAAAACCAATCCCCAATTTAGCTCTTTCATCGATACTTTTATCAGTAATATCAATGCCATTAAAAATAATCTTACCACTATCTGGTTTTTCAATTCCCATAATTATTTTAACTAAACTACTCTTCCCACTGCCATTGGGTCCCGTTATAACGTAAAATTTTTCTTCATCTAGTTTTAAATTTACTTTGTTTAATATTTGTTTATTGTCTCTTTTGAATGAGATGTCAATTAATTCTAACATATATTTTCCTTTCTAACCTAGTGCAATATCTAATATCATCATCAAAACAAAGCCTAAAGTAACACCAATAATGCTTAAATTAGAATGTTTTCCAGTATGACTATCAGGTATTAATTCTTCGACGACAACATAAATCATTGCCCCAGCGGCAAATGATAAAAAATATGGTAATATTGGCGTGATGAAACTAGTTAATAAAATTGCTAAAGCTGCGACTATTGGTTCGACAATGCCTGATAACGTTCCATAAAGAAATGCTTTATTCTTAGAAAATCCTTCAGCTTTTAAAGGAAGTGATATAATCGCTCCTTCTGGAAAATTTTGTAAAGCAATACCAACACTTAATGCTAAAGCACCGGCTAAAGTAATAATCGTATTATCCGCAATTAACCCAGCGAATACAATACCAACAGCTAGTCCTTCAGGAATGTTATGTAAAGTTACTGCCAACATTAACATAGTTGTCTTTTTTAAATTAGATTTTGGTCCTTCCTGAACTTTACTATTTTTATGTAAATGAGGAATTATGTAATCTAAAACAAGAAGAAAAATAACCCCCAATATAAATCCCACACTTGCCGGTATCAAACCGATTTGACCGTTATTTTCTGCTAAATCCATAGCTGGAATTAAAAGTGACCAAATACTCGCAGCTATCATGACACCTGACGCAAATCCTAAAAGAAACTTTTCCAAGACATTATTTAACTTATCTTTTAATAAGTAGACACAACTAGCTCCTAAAGCTGTCCCAATAAAAGGAATTAACAATCCTATCAAAATATTCATTTATTATCACCTCAATTTATTATATGAAATTTTTTTCATATCAATTATATAATTTGTTAATTAATTTGTCAATATAAAACTTGTACAAAAAAATTGTTTATAAATATAAACAACTCAACTTATAAATATAAACAATAATTTTAAGAACTTAATTATATTATTTTAAATTAAAGTAAATTTAAGCATCATAAATAAGACAATTAACGTTACTATCAAGGTAATTAACCAAATTCTTTTACTATAACGATATATCCTTCCCCCACCAAAATAATTAAATGGATAAAAATGTATAATAAAGAAAATTAAATAAGCAAAACTAATTTGAGCAACATCTTTTAAATAAGGGCTACTAGTAAAATAAAGGAATGGTAAAAGTAAAAATACAAACCATTTAATTAATTCAGGACGAGCTAATTTTTCTTTAAATTCTTTATTATTTTCATACTTTTCTGGATACCAGTTACCATTCATCATATAAGGAAATCCTAATAAATTAACAATTAAATTGACAAAAATTCCTCCATTATTAATTCTGAATTTTCCTTTTTCTTTAGTTGATAAAAAGCCAAGATAACGAATTAAAATAAAGATACCTAAAACTGTTAAATAGGCTAAAAAAGTATTACTCAAAGAAGCATAATTTCTACTTAAACAAATCCATGTTGGAATTGCCAAGAGTAAATTTATACCAAAAAACAAAAACAAGTCAGATAATTGTGAATCTTTTTCTTTTACATCTTCATCTTTCATTAACATATAAAAATCCATGCCAACAGCGATAAAAAACGGTGTTGTAAAATAATGTTTAATCGCATTAACTAATCCTAAATTAATAACAATTTCAGTAAAACTAACTCTTTTTAGTCCATTAGCCATTAATAGTTTAAAAGAAGCAACATTATCATCTTTAGCTAAAGCTGTTACGCCATCAAATTCTTTCTTTAAAAAATCAATCGTCTCTTTATATAATTTTTTGCCAATTCCTTGATTATGATATTCCTTAACAACAAAAGCATCACTAATATAAGCGATCTTCTTTTTATCACATTTAATAACTTTATAGATGATTCCACCTACAATTTTATTATCAATTAAAGCAACCATCGCATTATCAGGTTTAGATACACATAATGACTCTATTCCTAAAAATGCTCTTCTTGCAAGTTTAAGAATTTCTTTTTTCTCACTTTTTTTAATTTTTCTTACGATAATTTCTTTTTTCATAAAATTACCCTCCATATTATAATATTATTATATCATATAAAAATTAGTTTTTGAAACAAATAGCAGTCTTTTGACATTGATTTTAAACAACGATAATGTTATAATGAACTTATGAAACGGAGAGATAAAAATGAAATGTCCTGTTTGTAAAGATGTAACATTATTAATGAGTGAAAAAAGAGGTATCGAAGTTGATTATTGTCCTGAATGTCGTGGAATTTGGTTAGACCGTGGCGAATTAGATAAAATAATTGAAAAAGAAAAAAATAACAAAATTTTTTCCGAAAATCAAGAAGATGAAAACAAGCCAAAAAAGGATTCATTTATCGATGAGATATTAGAAATATTTAGTGAATAAGTAATCAAACAAGATTACTTTTTTTATATCATAAAATATTATTTTGTCACTAAAAGTATTAAAAAAAGCGAATAATATTACTTATTCAGCTATTTTTAAAATTAATTCATTATACTGATTAGATAATTCATCATTATCGAAAGAAATCATATTGTTTTCTAAAGTCCAAGAATTTTGATTTTCAATTAAAAAATCAATAACAGCTTCTGAATCGTTTAATATTTTTATTATTTCATCGATATTATTAGCAGTAGTAGGATTTTCCTCTTCTTCACCTATTATTTGGTGATAAAAGTCGACATAATAACTATCTAAATTACTTTCAAGATAAGAATCTATTTTTTCATTAGTATATAGTTCTTGATAAGTAGTTTTATAGTTTTCTAATTTTTCTTTAGTTTCTGTTATATATGCTTTACTTTCAGTAAATTCTGGTCCATCATTTTGAAAATTTTCATAAGTTGTTAGACGCATAATTCTATCGTTAGCTAATTCATTGCTAATATTTGTAACCACATTGTATAAATCTCTTGTATAATTTTTAGCAGCTTTCTCAACAACCGCATAATCGCCAGTTGATATTATTGTATCTAACTTTTGATTTAATTCATCAGTATTATGTTCGTCCATTAATGCATAAACTTCTTCCATTTCTTCTAATAATTGAATCTCTTCTTCAAAATCAGTAGTTACAAAATAAATTAAACCACCAGCAACAACTAATAGTCCCAAAAGAACAATGACCCACCAATACTTTTTCATAATTACCTCCATTTTATATTCCTATTTTAACACATTTCTATCTAAAAAACTAGTTTCCCTCACTCTTATCTTCTTTTTTATTCACATCAATTGTTTCTTCTTCAATCTCATTTTCTTTAGAATCTGGTATTAAAATTGTGCTTTCATATTTCGTTTTAAAAATTTTATCATAAAATATAGTTCTATTTTTTAATATTAAAATAATATTAATTAAGTAAAAGAAACAAATAAACAAAAACACACTTAAATAAACAAAAATTGTAAAATAATTACTTAAATTGAAATGACTAACAATCGACATAGCAAAAACAACTAAAATAATTGGTAATTGAAAATAATATAAATAAATAAAAGCAAGTCTTAAAATATTTTTAATAAAATTAAATCGATTATAAGTTATTCTAACATTTAAAAATTTACTTCCGATTGTCTTTCCTTTCCAAATAGTCGGAATAATAACATAATATATAATGGCTGTAATAATAAATGGATAGTCTTTAACAAAAATACTTACAAATATAACTAAAACGAAATAAAGGAAAATATCTAAGAAAAATAATGTAATTCTTCTTAAACCAGATACTTTAGTTCCTTTAATCAATGATTCTTCATCGATTTTCTCACGGCTTGGTAAAATACCTTTAAATAATCCTAATATAAAATAACCTAATACACCACCTAAAGTATTCAAAATCAAATCATCAACATCAAATAAACGATATGCTCTAGGATAAATAAAATATAATCCGCTAAGTTGTGTAAGTTCGAAAAACAAACTTAATAAAAAAGACAAGAAAAATGTTTTCTTTAAACTACATTTAAAATAATATCTTAAATACATACCAAAAGGAATAGTTAAAACAATATTAAATAAAACTACATAAACACTAGAATTTTTAAAGAAATTAATAAATGTATTAAAATTAGTAATTTCATTAGCATTTTCAATAATATCCCCAATAAATGCAAAAGGAATTAATTGCGTAGTCGGTCCTGTCATATTAGCTACTTCCTCGAATGTTGGAAGTGGTAAAATAACTAAAAAATAAGCTGTTATCAAATAAAGAATAAATGAGTAAATTATTAGAACTCGAAAATAATGAATAGCTCCATATTTATGATATTGATTTAAAATAAAAGGAATGGTAAAAAGAAAAGCTAAAATAGGAAATGTAAAAACAGCTGTCTTAATTGCTACAATATAACTCATACATCAAAAACTAGCTAAAAGCTAGTTATCCTCCTTTCACAAAGTCTCTTTAATAATATTTTTACTACAAAAATAAGTAATTAAGAAATAACCACCATAAATAATAATTAAAAAGATAGCGGTCATAATAATCGATGGTAACAATTGTTCATTACCAAATGACATTAAAATATAATCACAAAACATAATTCCAAAAATAGAATGAATAATTGCTAGTACTAAAGGAAACATAAAGAAGATAAAAATTTGTCTAAATAAAGCTTTATTAATTAACTTCTCATCAGTACCTAATTTTCTTAACATATTAAATCTTTCTTTATTATCAGTACTTTCAGATAATTCTTTTAAAGCTAAAATAGCTGCACTAGAAAGTAAGAAAATAATTCCTAAATATAAACCGATAAAAGTGACTAATGAACCTAATCCGACACTTGCTTCATAAATACTTAATTTAGTTGAGGCATTTAAATAAATGCCATCACCATTTAAATTAATAATTATATTTTCTATTTCTTTTCTTTCCTCATCATTAACCGCATTATAATTAGCCAATAACTTTTCTTCTTCTAGCCAATTTTCGGTAACCGCATGATTAGGAACAACAATGATACCAGCATTAATATGATTGTTAGAAATTGCCACAAAACCATCTTGGCATTCTTGATATTTAGGATAATATTCTTTATCATTTAAAGTAATTATAGTATTATCTTTTAAAGCAGGATTCCTAAGATTAATCCATTGTTCAAAATCAGCGACAATCAAATATTCGTTATCTTCTAATTCATAAGTTTCATTACCATAAAGCATAGCCACTTTATTATAATCACTAAGTTTCATAATTGTCTCAGCTACATGATAAGTTAAATATGGATATAATTCTTTAGTTTCTTCTAACTTATTACCTAATGTATCTTCAACCGTTAATTCATCAGTAGCATATATATTAACATTCACCATATCCCTAAAATACTTTTGGAGATCAAATCCCACTTTTTCTAAGCTTTCAGCTATAGTATTATAAGATTCAGCAACCATTTCGTCAGAATAACTAAATTCTTCTTGCTTTTCTTTACTAATATTTCTTGTTTTGGATAACTCGATATCAATTGGCGCTAAAGATGTTAAGTTAGCTGTCATCGAATTTTTAATTGATAATGAGCTTGATAAAACACATATTGTCACAAATAACATTAAACAAATAATGCTCATAGAAAATACGGTTGTATTAATTTTACTACTAATTTGTCTTAAAGTAAAACTATTTAAACCTTTATAATATAATTTTTTAATATTCATAACTATTTTTAAAACTAATCCAGATAAAGACCAGACAACTAAAAATGTTCCTACTACTCCTAAAATGATGGGAATAAATATTTTATCAGCTGTATCTAATTGTTCAACATTAATAGTTACACAGGCATAAGCATAACCTAAAATACAAACAGCAATAATAAAAGTAATTAAGCATACAACCGAATTTTTCATTTTGATATTTTCTGATTTACGACTAGCTTGTAATAAATGAATTAATTTACATTTACTGATTGAAACAGTATTAAATATCATAACTAATAAATACATAATTCCAAAATAAATTAAAGTTTTAATCGTTGCTTTACTTGAAAAAATAAAAGTAAATTCCGTCATATCAGCTTCAAACATATTAGCAACAAAAATACTCATTAATTGCGATAAAGCAACGCCAATTAATAAACCAACAGCTAAAGAAATAATACCAATAATAATTGTTTCACACAAAAGAATTTTACTAATTTTTCCTTTGCTCATTCCTAAAGTTAAATAAATACCAAATTCTTTATTTCTTCTTTTCATCAAAAAACGACTAGCAAAAATAATTAAAAATCCTAAGACAAATGAGACAAAAACACTTACCCCAGATAACATATTAACCATAAGGTCAATAATTTCTCTAGTTGAAGATGTAACTTTTAATAATACGGTTTGACTTTCAATCGCATTAAAAACATAGAAAATAGCAACACCTAAAATAAGAGTAAAAAAGTAAATAGCATAATCTTTGAAACTTTTTTTTATGTTTTTTAAAGACAACTTAAAGAGCATCGGAATAATCCCCTCCAAGTAAAGTCACAACATCGATTATTTTATCAAAAAACTCTTTTCTCGTACTATCGCCTTTATGAATTTCATTAAATATTTTACCATCTTTAATAAAAATTACCCTGGTTGCATAACTAGCTGTAAAAGCATCATGAGTAACCATTAAAATTGTTGCATCTAACTCTTGATTTAAATAGTTAAAACTTTCTAATAACATTTTAGATGATTTAGAATCTAAAGCTCCTGTTGGTTCATCAGCTAAAATTAGTTTAGGATTAGTAATAATAGCTCGTGCTGAAGCAACTCGTTGCTTTTGTCCCCCACTCATCTGATAAGGGTATTTATCTAACACATCTTTAATATTTAATTTTTTAGCTACTTCTTTAATTCTTTGATCAATCTCATTAACATTAACATTTTGAATTGATAAGGCTAAAGCAATATTTTCATAAGCAGTTAAAGTATCTAAAAGGTTAAAATCTTGAAAAATAAATCCTAATTCCTCACGACGAAATTTATTTAGACTATTACCTTTTAATTTCGTAATATCTTCACCAGCTACAAAAATATGCCCCGCGGTAACACGATCGATTGTTGAAATACAGTTTAGCAAAGTAGTCTTACCACTACCACTAGCTCCCATAATAGCTACAAATTCCTTTTTTTCAACACTAAAAGAAATATTATTAAGTGCTTTAGTTAAACTTGACTTATTACCATAGTATTTTTCTACTTTCGATAATTCTAATATTTTTTCCATAATTTCTGCCTCCATAATCAGTATAGATTAAAGACTATAATTTGTCGTCAGTTTAAAATTACAAATCATTACAATTATGTAAGGTTATTTTAAAACAGCAAAATAATCATTATTATAAAAAATAATATTTACCTTTGTATACTCTCCTACTTTAGACTCGATTGTAATCTCATGACCTAATTTAAGGCACATTTTTTTAGCAATATATAATCCCATCCCAGTAGAACTATTGATGATTCTTCCATTGTTTCCCGTAAATGATTTATTAAAAACTTGGGGTAAATCAGTTTTAGAAATACCAATTCCATTATCATAAATACTTAAAATTGTTTTATCTTCATTCTTAAAAGCAGTAATTTTAACAAATGAATCGACATCTTTACGGTAATATTTTAAACTATTACTAATAATTTGATTAATAATAAATTCTAACCATTTCGCATCAGTCAATACTTTAATATCAGTAATATCAACTTCTAAAGTAACATTGTTTTCTAAAAAAGCATCTTTATTTTCTAAAGCTAGTTTATGAATGACTTTTTTTAGACTGATTTCTTTAATCAAATAATCTTTTTCCGAATTCTCACTTCGAGCATAATATAAAACTTGTTCAACATAATTGTCGATTTTCTTAATTTCCTTTATAGATGACTTATTTTTAGAATTATGATTTTTTAAGGTTAATGTCGCTAAAGGAAGTTTTACTTCATGAATCCAAGTTTCAATGTATTCTTTAAAATCGTTTAATTTAAACTCATAATCGTTAACATTTTCTTTCATTGATTTATTAGTTTCATATAAAACTTGACATAAAATTTTTCCATCTAAAAAATTAGGTTCCCTAATCATTTCGGAAATTAAATATTTCTCATCAAGATTTTTTAAATTATTAAATAATTGCTTATAAAAATACTTTCGGCGATAATATTCATATAAGAATATCAGTAAAACTAAAAAAGCATAGACGATTGTAAAAGCTAAAATTAAAGATGATGAAACATGGAATACAAATAACATTGATAACAGAATACCATAAGCGATTAAATATAAAATTAAATTAAATAATTTATCTTTAAAAAAACTAGTTATTTTCATAATAAAATATATCCTTGCCCTTTTCTTGTCTCAATCATATCATCATAGCCTAATTCTTCCAATTTATCTCTTAATCTACTAATATTAACTGTTAATGCATTATCGTTTATATACTCATCATTATTCCATAGTTCCGTCATTAATTCGTCACGACTGACAATTTCATTTTTATTAGTTAATAGATAACTAAAAATAATCATTTCGTTTTTTGTTAATATTATTTCCTTATCTTGTTTTTTTATAAGTGCTTGTCTTGGATAAATTAATAAGTCTTTATATTTAATTGAATCAGGGATATTATCCATTCTTTTTAAAATAGCACCAATTCTAAGTAATAAAATAGTCGGATTATATGGTTTGGTAATATAATCATCAGCACCATAACTCATCGATAAAACTTCATCGATTTCATTGTTTTTACTAGTAACCATAATAACAGGAATATTACTTTCTTTTCTTAAATTTTTAAGTAGTTCTTCGCCGTTTAAATAAGGAATATTGATATCTAATAAAACTAAGTCAGGATTAATATTTAATATTTGTTCTAATGATTTTTTAAAATCAGTTAAAGTAGCCACCTCATAATTAGAATTAAGCAATAGCACTTTTAACTCTTCTCTAACATTTATATCATCTTCAATAATTAAAATCTTTTGCATATCATCACCAAAAATTATTATATCATAAATAATAAAATGATATAAAACTTAATCAATTTTATTATTAATTTAATTACTGTAAAGCGAGTGTTAAAATTAAAAATTGTGATAACTAATAATTAAAAAAGAAAAGAAATTTTATCTTTTTTTAATTTTTTTCAAAATAAAAAGGAAATCACCTACTTTTGTTCTATATAGCTTATAGAGGAGTTTTTAAGAAAGGAAGTGATTGAAATAACCTCAAAATATTATACAGCCAAACATGAGATAATTTTCATGTATATCTTTTTAAACGATGAACAATTGTTAAAAGATTTATTAGAAACTATATTAGAAAGAAAAATCAAAAGCATAAATATTTTAAATCCTAATTTAGTTACTGATAAAATAAATAATCGTATTCAAAAGTTAGATTTATTAATCAAAACAAACAATGAATATATCAATGTTGAATTAAATTCTAAATTTGATAAGCTTACCTTTACGCGTAATCTTTTCTATGCTTTTAAATTATGTACTAGTAAAGCTGAAAAAGGTAGAAAAGTTTTTGATCATAACAAAAAAATAGTTCAAATAAATCTAAATTTTAATTATCGAGGATACAAAAAAGATGAATTAGGACTATATAGTAAACAAAAGAAACTAATAGTAACCGATATTTTAACAATTTTAAACATAAATGTAGACTTATACATCGAAGATTATTATAATAATGGTAGGAAATTTAATAGTGGTGATGAAGTAATTATTATGTTAGGTTTAGACAAAGAAGAATTATATAAATTAGCCAAAAGGAGTGATAAAGTCATGAAATATAAAGAACTAGCAGATAAAGTTAATAACGATGATGAAGTAATTAGTTGGTTTACGGCTGAAGAAGAACGGAAAATGTATCAAGATGCTTTAGTTCGCCAAAGTAAAAAAGAAGGTAAACAAGCAGGAATTTTAAGCGTCGCTAAAAATATGTTAGCCGAAGGAATGAGCATCGATTTGATTGTCAAATTAACTAAATTAAGTAAAAAGCAAATCAATAGACTACTATAAATTTAAAAAAATATGATGTTAATATTTAAAACATCATATTTTTTAAAACTCTTTTTTACTATAAATACGGCAAGATATAAGATAAGAAATATAAATTATTATTAAAACAAATAACAATATGCCAAAAATCAGTATTATAAAATTAATATTTTCTAATTTATTAATGACAGCAAGTACATCAAAATTGATATTTTGAAGAATTTTAAATAATCCGCCAATAAGTAATGCTGAAGCCATAATAACAACAAATAGCATTATTCTTCCCTTTTGCGAACCATACTTATAATAAAACGGAATTAATAAAGAAATAACAATTGAAATACCTAAAACAGTACCAATAATACTAGAAAATAGACTTTCAAAAGTAATATCTGTAAATAAAGGTACAATTACTGATACTAGTAAACCAATAACTAATAAAAATATATTACATAAATTAAATAATAAATATTTAGCTTTAACAATATCTTTACGACTAAAAGGTAAAGTATTGCAATAAGTATCCCAATGATTAAATTCATCATAACTTAAAGTTGTTATTAAAATCATAAGCATATAAAAAGGAACAATAAACAAAATAAAAGAAAATTCTTTATTAACAATCGACAAAAATACAAATAATGCCATAATAATAAGTAAACTTTTCATTTGATTTTTAATAATTGATAAATCTTTTAAAATTAAACCCTTCATTATTTTTCTCCTCTCATAATAAAGTCAAGTATTTTCTATACAAAACTTTATAAAATTTTTATTTTCTTATTTTAAATTAGTT
>CALVVR010000024.1 GCA_944363915.1 uncultured Bacilli bacterium
ATGAAATTTTATAAAAAAATAGAGTTCTTTAAAGACCCTAATGAAATGAAAGAAGAAAAAGATGTTTACACTTTTGAGGAGTTTCAAAAATATATATCAGGAACTACTAATCTAAATGATAAAGCAATGTTTGAAATGTTATATTATTGTGGATTACGTCGTGGTGAAGCTAGAGGTCTTCAATGGTCTGATATAGATTGGAATAACAAATTAGTATCTATTACTAAACAAGCTAATAGTGTTAAGGATAGTCAAAAATATTATGAACTAACTCCACCTAAAACATCTAAAAGTATTAGAACATTACCTCTTACTGAAGTTTTATATAATGATTTAGTAAATTTATACAATGAAAAAAAGAAGTACTATGGCTTCAATGACAAATGGTTTATCTTCGGAGAACACGAACCATTAACTTTCGGAATGATGTCTAGAATTAATGGTAGAATTGCTAAAAATGCAGATATCCGAAGAATAGCACTTCATTGTTTCAGACATAGTTGTGCTTCTTTACTAATAAATACTGGACAACCAGTAACAACTGTATCAAAATATTTAGGACATGCTAGTACTAAAGAAACATTAGACACATATGCTCATATGTTTCCAAATAATCTAACTGATGTAAAAAATACTATGGATAATTTAAATCTAAATATTTAAATAAACTTAAATAAAAAAAATATTTAGTATCTAAAAACTAATATTTGGTATCTAGTATGGTATCTAGATAAATCCAAAATAGTTAAAAATCCCTTATAAACAAAAGTATTCCCCTCTCTCGAGGGGAATTTCAGGGGGTTTGGTTGGGTCAACTCACGCAGTAATGTTGTAAGAGACCCAAGCGTGGATACCACGCAATTATAATTATAAAGAAGAAACCTCAATTTGTCAAGTTTTTTAACATCTTATTAATCTAGACTGTTAAGCTCTTTTAATACATCATAAATATATTGATAACGTGAATTATGAGCATTCATAAACTCTAAACTATCTTCTTTAGCTCGAACAACTATCTTAAAATCTTTTTTCAAATCAGCTAATTTAAATTGCATATCACCACTTTGTCTAACACCAAATAAATCGCCACTACCTCTTAATTTAAAATCAGCTTCACTTACTTCAAAACCATCATTAGTTTTAGTTAAAATTTTTAATCGTTCAGCTTCCTGGTTACTAATCATAATAAAATAAGATTGTAAGTCGCTTCGACCAACACGGCCTCTTAATTGATGTAATGCAGACAAACCAAAACGATAGCTATCAAAGACAACCATCATTGTTGCATTAGCCACATCAACACCAACTTCAATGACTGTCGTACTAATTAAAATTTGAATTTTATTTTCTTTAAAGTCATTCATTACTTCTTCTTTTTCTTTATTAGATAATTTGCCATGCATCATACCAACTGTAAACAATTTACCAAATGCCAAATTCATTTTATCTCGCAATTTTATTACGTTTTCTAGTTGTATTTTATCACTTTCTTCAATTAAAGGCGCAATAACATAAATTTGATGTCCAAGCTTTAATTGTTCATACATTTTCGTTAAAACATCTTTAATTTCGCTTTCTTTTTTCAAATAACTAATTATTTCTTTTCGACCTGCTGGTTTAGTTTTAATACTAGAAATATCCATATCGCCAAACAAAGTAATTGCATAAGTTCGAGGAATTGGTGTAGCACTCATATATAAAACATCAGGCATAATTCCTTTATTTTTTAAATTACTCCTTTGATTAACACCAAATCGATGTTGTTCATCAGTTATAACAAGTCCCAAATTAGCGTATTTAACATCATTACTAATTAAAGCGTGCGTTCCAATCACAATATCAATTTCACCATTTTCTAAACCAGCATAGATATCTCTTTTTTCTTTAGCTTTTAATTTGCCAGTTAATAAACATACTTTAATATCTGGTAGCAATTTAACAATATTATTATAATGTTGCCGAGCAAGAATTTCAGTAGGTGCCATTAAAGCTCCTTGATAACCAGCTAAATAATTAATATATAAAGCAATAAAAGAGACAATTGTTTTCCCACTACCAACATCACCTTGGAGTAATCGATTCATTCTTTTTTCGCCAGTCAAATCATTATAAATATCTTTAACAGCTTTTTCTTGATCGATAGTTAATTTAAATGGTAAATTATTAACAAGTTCTAAAACTTTATCTTTAGGTACATCTCTTTTTAATCCTTGTTGAACTTTTTTTGATTTCAAATAATTCATTTTCAACATAAATACAAATAATTCTTCATATTTTAATTTATTAATTGCTAATTTAAGATTATCTAAATTACTAGGATTATGAATTTCTTTAATACTTTTTTCTTTACTTAAAAAACTATATTTTTCATTTAAATAATCAGGAATATAATCAACTACATCAACGTCAACCATCTTAATTATATTATTTAATTGCAAACTATTTATGCCAGTAGTAACATGATAAACTGGTTCTATTTTAGTAGTATTACCTAAAGTAGAAAATTTTATATCACTACAAATAATCAAATTTTTCCTTTTATCATATTTACCAATAACAGTAAGCTTAGTTCCAACAACAATTTTATTTTTAAAAAACCCACGATTAAAAATAGTAACTTTTACTATCTTCTCACCTACATTTAAGCTAAAATCCATTTTATCTTTATAATTTCTAATGTAAGTAACAACTGCGTTAGTTTCAACGACACCATCGATAATTATTTTATCATCTTGTTCTAACAAGTCAATATCACTTCTTTTGATAATATCATAACGAAAAGGATAGTAAGTAACCAAGTCTAAAGTATTATTTATTCCTAACCTTCTTAAGATATTAACTGTTTTTGGGCCAATTCCTTTAATATTTTCTAATTCCATAAAAACACCTTCTTAATTATATCAAACATATTTTTGTTTGTCTACTTTTCCCTCTATAAATTATATACGACAAAAATTAGCGATTTCCTTTTATCTCAATAAAAAAGTTTATGTTT
Source organism: uncultured Bacilli bacterium (assembly GCA_944363915.1). GTDB lineage: Bacteria > Bacillota_I > Bacilli_A > RF39 > UBA660 > Faecisoma. The sequence continues at coordinate 2,996 of CALVVR010000024.1, forward strand.
CCATAAACCTATATTTTTAAATATTTTCTAACAGCCCGCCAAGATCCAAACATACCTACTAAAATACCAATAGCAATTAATACCAAAGATACAAAATAAGTAAATGGTAAAGGTGAAATAAGTTGAATAAATGGTGATATAACTTGGCCATTAAATGCATTGTATAAAGCTTCATAACCAATAATTGTTGTTAAGACTGGAATAATAGATCCAAATAATCCCAAAAATAATCCTTCAAAAATAAATGGAATTTTAATATTAATGTTAGATGCACCGACTAAACGCATAATTTCAATTTCTCTCTTACGAGAAAATATTGTTATTTTAATCGTATTAGAAATTAAGAAAGCAGTAACAATTACTAAAGCTATAACAACTCCATAACTAATTTTTTTTACAATATCAAATACAGACACTAACTGCTCAACCATACCTTCACCATATTTAACATTATAAACCCCATCAATTTGACTAATTTGATTAGCAACTTCTTCAATTTGATTAATGTCAGTTACTTTAATTTGGAAAGCATCCAATAAAGGATTGTCCTCCCTATTCTCATACTTACCTAAAATGCTATCAAAATCACTACTTTCTTCCATCATTTCTTCAGAAATTGTCATCTTATCTTCGAAAGTAAATGATTCAACATAATTAATGACATTTATTTCATCTTTTATTTCTTCAATTCTTTCTAAACTAACATCACGATTTAAGAAAGCAACAATTGTCATATCTCTTTCAACAGCTTTAGTAAAATTATTAACATTAAATGATAAAATCATAGCAATTGATACAACAATTAAAGTTATTATAATACAAGCAATAGAAGCTAAAGAAAGAGAAAAATTACGAAAAACACTTTTAAATGAGTCTCTAATATTTCGTCCTAAAATCCTAAACACCCTCATGGACATATTCTCCTTCCTTATAATCCTTAACTATTCGACCAGAGTCAAGTAAAATAACTCTCTTCTTCATTTTATTAACTATTTCAGTATCATGAGTAACCATAATTATAGTTGTTCCTAGCTTATTGATTTCATCTAAAACTTTCATTATTTCCATACTAGTATTTTCATCTAAATTTCCAGTTGGTTCATCACAAATCAACAACTTAGGACCATTGACTATTGCTCTTGCAATAGCTACACGTTGCTGCTCGCCTCCAGATAATTGATGAGGGTAATTTTTAGCTTTATGTTTTAAACCGACTAATTCTAATGCTTTAATAACTTTACTATGGATTTCTGAATTAGGCAATCCAAATATTTCTAAAGCAAATGCAACATTTTCATAAACCGTAGATTTAGGTAAAAGTTTAAAATCTTGAAACACAACGCCAATTTTTCTCCTTATTTTATAAACATTACGATTTTTTAACTTACTAACATTTATTCCACCGATATTGATAATTCCTGAAGTTGGTTTTTCCTCACGATATAACATTTTAATTAATGTCGACTTACCACATCCAGTAGATCCAATAATAAAAACAAACTCACCCTTTGCAATATTCAAATTTAAATCATAAATTGCTGTCACACCAGTTTTATATGTTTTCTCAACATTTTTAATTTTAATTAAATCCATAAATCAACATCCCTTCTATTTGCTTCCAATTACTTCATATACATCAGATACCATAATAACCGCTTGAGGATCAATATCTAGTACCCCTTCTTTAACAGTTACATATTGTCTAGTCGGAACAACGCACATAATAACTTTTAAAACATTGCCAGTATATCCCCCATGGGCATCTAAAATAGTAACTCCATGACTCAATTCGCGTAATAAAAACTTCTTTACTTCTGTTTCATTACTAGTAATTATTTTAAAGTTTTTAGATTGTGAAATTCCAATCATAACTTTATCAATAATCCAGCTCATTATACAAACTACAATAATCGAATAAATAACTGTTGATAAACCAAATGTTAAAAAACCTAAACCAATAATAATAAAATTAGCCATTACGTGACAAGTACCTATCGGTTTTTTAAAATATTTAGAGATTATTAAATTTATTATATCAGTTCCGCCAGTTGAATAATTAACTTTATAAAATAATCCAGAACCAAATCCACCAATAAAAGCTCCACAAATAACTTCAACTATTTTTTCGATATTTCCTAAATCAATATATGGAACTATATATAATGTTCCCTCAACTAAAAATGGATAAATCATAGCTCCTATAATTGCTTTTTTAGTCGAATTAAATCCAAGGAAAACTAAACTAAGAATAGTCAAAATTATATAACTTACTAATAAGAAAACAAACGGTCTTATCCCCCATAAATCATTTGCTATAACTGATAATCCAGAAAAGCCAACGACAATATTATTTGGCAATAAAAACAAGTTAAAAACTAAAGCATATAGCGAAGCGCCAATTAGATAAATAGCAAAATCAACTATCCAACTATTTTTCTTTCTTATTGCCTCTTTCTTTTTAAAAAGCATACTTATCTAATCTCCTTTAAACAACTGTTAATAAATAGATCAATGTCACCATCCAATACTTTACTAACATTACTAGTTTCAACATTTGTTCTTAAATCTTTAACTAATGAATAAGGATGCATAACATAATTTCTAATTTGAGATCCGAAATTAATATCAACTTGTTCGCCTTTTAGCTCTTTTAGTTCTTTTTCCTTTTTTTCTATTTCTAATTGATATAATTTGTTTTTTAAAATTTCTAGAGCCTTCTCTTTGTTTTGAATTTGACTTCTTTCGTTTTGACAAGTTACAACAATTTTAGTAGGAAGATGCGTAATTCTAACTGCAGAATCAGTCGTATTAACACCTTGTCCTCCAGCGCCAGTACTACGATAAACATCTATTCTAATGTCATTAGGTTTAATATCAATATCAATATCTTCATTATTTATATAAGGTGTAACATCCACAGAAGCAAACGAAGTATGACGTCTTGCATTTGAATCGAAAGGCGAGATTCTAACTAAACGATGGACTCCTTTTTCATTTTTTAAATAACCATAAGCATTAATACCATAGATTATCATTGATACACTCTTAATTCCCGCTTCTTCTCCTTTTTGTTCGTCGACAACCTCATATTTAAATCCTTTTTTTTCGCACCATCTTGTATACATTCTAAATAACATACTGGCCCAATCGCAACTTTCCGTTCCTCCAGCTCCCGGATGTATTTCTAAAACAGCATTATATTTATCATATGGCCCATTTAATAATGCAAAAACTTCCAATTCTTCTAATTCTTCTTTTATTTCAGAAACCTGACTAATTATCAGTTCTTTTATTTCTTCATCTTCTAATTGTAATAATTCTAAATTAGAATCAATTTTATTTTTTAAATTTGTAATTTTTTCAACTGTTTTTTTTAAATTATTAGCTTCATCAATAATCATAGTCGCTTTTTTTTGATCATTCCAAAAATCAGGACCATTGATAACTTTATCTAACTCAACAATTTTTTGTTGTTTTTTTTCAACTTCAAAGTAACCTCCATAGTTCTAATATTTTACTTTGATAAACACTATAAATATTAACTAAATCTTTTTGTTCCATCCTATCACCTTATCTATTATTTATTTTAACATTTTTTTTAAATATTGTAAAATATTTTAAAAATATTTTGTCTTATTAATTTTTCTTATTTTATCTTTATTAACAAAATAAATTTCATCGGCTAACTTCATAAACGGAATATCTGATAAAGAGTCAGTATAAAATTTATTTATTTTTTTATTTTTATATTTTTCTTTAAAAGCTTTTACTTTATTATCACCAAAACAAATAAAATCTATTTTTCTGTTTTTAATGTCAAATTCAGTACAAATTATGTTTTTTACTTTTAAATCTTTTTTAACATAGTTAATTAAAAAGTTAGGACATCCAGTTATTATTAAATCATTTTTTTTTAGCATTTTTAAAAATTCAGGTTTTAATTTTTTATAATTTTTTTTCCAAAATTGTTCAACCAAACCATCATAATCAAAATTAGAATGTTTTAAGAAAGAATTAATGATCATTTCCACAGTTTTGTATATTTTTTCAATTTTTAATAAATTAAGTTTATATTCAATTAGCCGAAATAAAACAATTGGTAAAAATTTAATCAACCAAATATCTTTTTTTAAACTAAAAAGAAAAAAGTCAAATATACTTTCACCATCATAAATTGTATTATCAAAATCATAAGCATTCATTTTATCACCATTTTATTATTTTACTATATTTAGATAAAAAACAAAATAATTTTCATATTTTGTTTTCAATAAAACGTAAATTATTTTTTTTTGATTATAAAATATCTACAATCATAAGCACAATTATCTTTTATATATTTGTCGATATTATTACAATCATTAATTGAATTAAATAACTTATTATCTTTGTTACAAAATCCTTTTAATCTTAATTTATTATAAGCCCAATCACCCAAAATATAATCATAATCTTTAAAATAATCCGTATATCGATTAGTTAATTCTGTTAAATCAAACCCATTTTTATATTCTTTTTCTAAAATATATTCCGTATCTTCTAAAATTATTTTTTTCATTAGTAATCCTTTCCAAATGCACTAGAAACTTCTTCATATTTAGACAAACTAGAACTACCATTCCAAGTCATAAAACCACCTGTTAAACCGGCGTCATATAAACCACTTATCTCTTTTGAAACCATATCAGGTCCATAATGAGTGGCTGGTGTTTTACTTGTATCATAAACTTGAATCCATGTTCTAACAATCGCTGGTGTAGGAGTCTCTTTTTGTCTTTCCAAAACAAAATCTTCTCCCCATAAATGCAATAAATCATAAGGAATCGTCCAAACAGGAGTCGTAAAACTATATTCGTATTTATAAAAATGATCAGGGTAAGGCATGCCACTTATAACATCAGCAATATTACTAATAGCTGCCCAATATTGTCCATAAGCTGTGACATAAGTATGAGCTGATTCACCAAATACATCGATTGAAACATAAGCTCCGTACTTATGAATCTCATCACAGGCATACATAACAAATCTTTGAATAGCTTGAGCCTTATCTTCATTATAAGTATTATTATAACTTATCTTACCATCTTCTTCTAACGAACCCACACGATCAGGAAAACGAACATAATCAAATTGAATTTCATTAAAACCGATTTCTTTAACTGATTCGATTGCTAAAGCCACATTAAATTCCCATACATCACGGTTATAAGCACTTGGCCAATAAGAACCATCATGATTATAAGATTTACCAGTAGCAGTATCAATAATTGTATCTTCTGGATGGTCTTTAGAATAATAACTATCTTTAAACACAGTAATTCTACCAATTGCATATAAACCAGCATCTTTTATTTTTTGAATAGCATTTTTATAATCATCATAACTGTTTATTGCATGTTCATAATTAGTTATTGAATATTCTTTCATTGCGTTAGCTGGATATGCAGGACTAGTATTATCTTTAATATCAACTACAATAGCATTGATTCCTGATTTTTTAGCCAATTCTATATATGAATCAACATTAGAAACAACACCAGAATTCATATATAAAGCACGAACTTCATCCGGCATAACATTATTCTCAAACTTTGGTTTTTCATAAGGGTAATAATCTAAATTAGCTGCATCACCACCACCCCAAGAATCACCTCTTTTTTTGTGAATTTGATAAATACCATCTTCATCATAATTAGCTAAAGCATCAGCTTCATTATCCACTAAATATTTCCCATAAATATAACCTTCTTGGTCATTATATTTAACTTTATACATGTTAACTGAGCCATCATTTTCTAATTTATCATAATCTAATATTTCAATTTTGCTACCTTTTCCAATTAATCCATTTATCTTAATATCATCTAAACTTTCATATAAAGTTAAAGCTGTTCTAACATACATTTCTTTTTCTAAAACAACATCTTTTTCTTCATTAACTAAAGCATCAGCTTTAATATAATAATCTTTTTTATCATAATTTATTTTATAATATTCTTGATCATTATTAGTAATTTTATCTGACGATATTATTACTTTTGTACCTCTAACTAATTCATCTACTTCATTATAATTCATATCATATAAAGGAACAGTCAAAGTATTAGAAGCAACATACATTTCATGACTAGAAATTAATTCACCGACACCTTTAAACAATTTGATAATAAGTGTAAAGCAAAGGAAAGCGACCAAAACTGCAGCAATTAAAAAGATGATAACCCTTCCAACTCTGATTTTTCTTTTTTTATGATTCATACTATCACCATAAATAGTATACCACAACTAATTTTTTTATACAATCAAATTTTAATTAATTGGTAACGCAAACGACGGTGAATTTAAACCCTTCAAGTAATAATTAGGAACACTTCCTTGAATAAGTTTTAAAGCCACTGGAATAGTAGTATCAATTTTAATTTTTTCAGTTACAAACGGTAAAATCACTTGTTCTGATAATTCTAAAACAATATTGACCTCGATTAAAGCATTATTTATTCCATAATCAGTAACATTGGTATTAATATATCCAATTATATCACCTACTAAACTAAATTTAACAGGAATTTTGGGACCAACATTAGCTAAAAAAGAATTGCCAAATATAACACCACTTGGTATTTCATAAATAATGCCTTGTTTTAATTTGTCCTGATTGTAATCAATCAATGCTTCATTAGTTAAATTAAGTAATTCAATTTTTCCTTGTTCTAAATATCTTAAATTACTTTGAATAAGAAGTGTTGTTTCTGTTAAAATTTGATTAACAATAATTGGATTAAAATCAATAGTTTTTACCTCATTATTATTGTCTTTAGTTATTATAAATAACTCATCAATGTTAATATCATTAGTAATATTTTGATTAACTGCATCATTAATGATAATACTAGCAACTTTTTTAGCTTCCATTTCAGCATAATCTAATAAAACTGGATTAACTTTTAAATTTATAAAATTTAAAGTCAAATAAATCATAATAATCAATAAAACAATAATAAAAATAAAAAGATTTATTTTATTTTTGAAAATATTAAATCTTTTTTTTAATCTAAGTCTTTTTTTCATATTAAACCACTAGTACATTTTATGTATAAAATCAATAATTTAAAACACAATATAAATGGTGATAAAAATGATCGAAAAGATAATGAGTAAAAATTTAATTATTTTAGACAGCAAAAGTAGTTTAGAAAACATTGCTAAAACGATGAAAAAATACGACGTTGGAATGATTATTATTAGTGATAAAAACAAAATAAAAGGACTTATTACCGATCGAGATATTGTAACTAAAATATTAGCCAACAAAGACAATAAAATCAAAGAATATCTGAATACGAACATAGTCAGCATCAATATTAACAGTGATTTAAAAGAAGCTATCGATTTAATGAAAAAACATAAAATAAAACGATTACTAGTAAAAAAAGACAATAAATTAGTCGGTGTCTTATCTTTATCTGATTTACTTAATACTGTGGATAAAAATATCTTAATAGAGGCTTATAAAACAATTTTTAGTATAAATCGCAATACTGATAAATATTTAACTGACATTAATGAATTTGAATTATAGTGTTTAAAAAATAGTAAAATCATTTTTAAAGCGTCTATTTAATGTATTAATAAAATATACAGAAATTAAACAAATAAAAATAAAATGAATTGTCAATTTAAAACACATCATAGAAGTTTATAAAATATAGCTTTAAAAATAAATGTTAATCAGACTACAAAAAAACTACAAATAAACTGTAGTCCTTTTTTTCATATCATATTCTTTTCTACCAAGATATTTTTCTACTAAAACAACCTTTTTTTCTTTTAAACTATTTGGAACATCGATAACTCTTTGATTTTCTGAACCCTTAAATTTCAAATCTAAACTTCTTTGTTCTAAAATAAATTTGCCATCAACCAATACATCAATATAGTTTAAAAACTCAATTATTTTAGGATTTTTTAAAGATAATAATTGATCGAAAGTATATCCTGTATAACACCAAACATTTAGATTTAATTCTTTACAATATTTAGCAATTTCTAAACAAGCATCTACTTGAAACATTGGATCGCCACCAGATAAAGTGATACCATCTTGTCCTTGAAGATTATTAATTTCTTTTTTTATATCTTCAACATCAACTAAATATCCACCATTAAAATCCCATGTTTCTTGATTATGACACCCTTTACAATGATGATGACATCCTTGCGTCCATAAAACAGCTCTAATTCCTTCACCATCAACAATACTATCCGGTTGTAATGGTGCAGCTAATCTTATTTGCATTAAGCTGCACTTTCTAAATCTTTAGTTCCATGTTTAACACGATCACGTTCTTCAGCTCTTTTAGCATCATTAAAACGATCAACAGTTCCAACTAAATACCCTGTAATTCTTCTAATTCTTTCGAATTTAACTCCTTCGCCTACTTTTTTTTCTTCATTTTTCATAAACATTCACCTTTCTACCTTCCATAATTAATTAGTGAAGAATTTTTCAAAGTTTCAACACTAACACCTTCACAATCATGACGACCACATCCAGGGCATACATCACCAATTACACCTGTATAACCACATACTGGATCACGGTCTACTGGATGGTTAATTGCACCATATCCAATACCTTCTTTATACATAATTCGAACAATTTTTTCAAAAGCTTCTAGATTATTAGTAGTGTCTCCATCTAATTCAACATAAGTAATATGTCCTGCATTAGTTAATGCATGATATGGAGCTTCAATATGAATCTTTTCAGCTGCTGTAATTTTATAATAAACAGGAACATGGAAAGAGTTTGTATAATACTCTTTATCAGTTATGCCTTTTAATTTACCATAAATAGCACGATCCATATTAGTAAATCTACCAGATAATCCTTCTGCTGGGGTTGCTAATAAAGTAAAGTTCAAATTATATTTACTAGCGTATTCATCACATTTTTTACGCATAAATTTAATAATTTCATAACCTAATTTTCTAGCTTCTTCATCTTCGCCGTGATGTTTACCAACTAATGCTTTTAAACATTCAGCTAATCCAATAAAGCCAATTGATAAAGTACCATGTTTATATACTCTACGTAATCTATCATCAGGTTTTAATTTTTCTGAATCAATCCATACTCCACTACCTAATAAGAATGGGAAATTATATGGTTTTTTACCACATTGGAAATCAAATCTTTCTAGTAATTGATCTCTTACTAAATCCATTTTTTCTTCTAATTCCTCATAGAATCCTTTTAAATCAGTTTTATCATTACTAACAATACCATGTTTAATACCTAATCTTGGTAAATTGATAGTTGTAAATGATAAATTACCACGCCCAGGAGTTACTGCTTTATCAGGATCAACAACATTACCAATTACTCTAGTACGGCAGCCCATATAGCCAACTTCGGTATTGTAATCACCTTTATAATATTGTTTGTTAAATGGAGCATCCATAAATGAAAAGTTTGGAAATAATCTTTTAGCTGATACTTTACAAGCTAATTTAAATAAATCATAATTTGGATCACCTTCTTCAAAATTAGTTCCTTTTCTAACTTTAAAGATTGAAATTGGGAAAATTGGTGTTTCTCCTTTTCCTAAGCCAGCATCTGTAGCTAATAGATAATTTTCAATTACCATTCTACCTTCTTTAGATGTATCAGTTCCAAAATTAATAGAGGAAAACGGAACTTGAGCACCAGCTCTAGAGTGCATTGTATTTAAATTATGAATAAATGCTTCCATAGCTTGATAAGTAATACGATCTGTTTTAGCTAATGCTTTTTCATAAGCCATATCAAACAATCTTTCAACTTCAGTAGATTCTTTTGCAAAATGATAAAAATCTTTAATATCAAAATCGATGCTTTCTAATTTATCAATTTCTTTAGCAATACTATTCATATTAACAAATTTAACAAAATCACTATAATCTAACAAATCTGCAATCGTTTGTTTAAATTGTTTTTTAAATGTTTTTAACACACCGGGTGCCATATAATAATCAAAAGCTGGAATACTTTGACCTCCGTGTTGATCATTTTGATTAGATTGAATAGCAATTGCTGCTAAAGCACTATATGACATAATATCATTAGGTGCTCTTAGATGGCCATGACCAGTTGAAAAACCATTTTTAAATAATTTATTTAAATCTATTTGCATACAGGTAGTTGTACCCATTGCATAAAAATCCATATCATGAATATGGATATCGCCACTATCATGAGCTTCGCTAAATTTATATTTCATTAAGTATGCTTTACAAAATTCTTTTGAAACTGTACTGCCATACTGTAACATTGTCCCCATAGCTGTATCGCCATCGACATTCGCATTTTCTCTTTTAGAATTTTCTTCATGAGCTGATTTCAACCCTAATCCTTCAATCGCTTTTAAAAATTTATGTAATCGTTTCTCATCAGAGAACATTTGACGCGATAAATTTCTTCTTTCACGATACTCAGAAAAGCTTTCATAAACATCTTGATACCCTTTTTTTTGTAACTCGTCTTCGATCATGTCTTGAATAGTTTCAATTTTTATTTTTTCTTCATTAGCATATTCTTTTTCAATTCTTTTTAAAACACCTTCGTAAACCTTATTAACGTCTTTAGTAGTGTATTTTAATTGTTCACCAGTTTCTTCATCAAATTCATTAACACTATCAAACCCTTTTTTTATAGCCAAAGCGATTTTTGAACCATTAAAATCAACTTTTTTACCATTCCTTTTTACAACCTGTAAAGTTGCAATTTTCTCTTCTACGTCTGTCATAATTTTACCTCTACTTTCTAATATTAATTATAGTATCATTTTTTTAATTTGTCAAACAAATTTTCATATTTTTTTAAAAAAATATTTTTTAATTTTTTTGAAAAAATTTATTTTTTATTTTTTTCTTATTTTTCAATATTTAAAATTATTTTTTAATTTTTAATTAATTAAAAAATAGATAATAATGCTTTTTTTCTTTTATTTTCAAAGAAAATACAACAATTCGACTTTTGAACACTATTTTTAAAAAAACAAAATATATTGAAAATGTTATAAATTATTTTTCTTATCTTTTGCTTTTTTTACAAAAAATATCAAAAAAAACAATATATAAACATTTGTTTGTTCATTTATTTATGGTGTTATAAATATAATTTATTATGAATAATCGTCAAATATCCCTTTTAAACTCTCAATTTTTTATCTCATTCATTCTAGCAATCACCCTAAGTATTTCTTTTCTTTTAACATATGATGAAAAACAAAAACTATTAAATGACAAAAGATTATTTACTGATAACTCAAGTCGTTATATCAATTTATTTAATAGAATACTATTTCTACTGATTCTTATTTATAATTTATATATTAATTATGAACAATATAACTTAGAAAAACAAAAAAAGAGCAACTTAGCTCCATTTCGTCAACAAATATATGCCGCTTTTTTTAATTTGATTGCTGCAATTATTGTTTTATACGTCGTTTATGAATCTTTATATACGAATGATGATATAGCACCAATAGAAAATACTATTTAGTTTTATGATTATTAATAGCAATACGATTAATAACTACATAAACAATCAACAAAAATATTCCACTAAAACTTACCAAAACACCATTTTTAAAAATAACTGTCAATAAAATAGTAACAAGAGGCGAGATCAAAGGTTTTAATCCTTCTAAATTAGATATTACATAATCATTAATAAAATTATTCATTGAGCCTAAAACCGCAAACATAACACCACTAACAATCATTGGAATAGCTAAATATTTAATTGGCTTGTATATCGACCATAAGCAAAACATAATAATTACTAACAATATAATAATTATTAAATATAAATAAGTTTGATCAAAATTTAAAAACATTTGAATAGAAGTAATTGGTAGATCACCAATTACTTCGTATCTTTCAGGAACAATATCAGTTAGTTTATTGCAAAAAATTCGAACATATTCTTCTAATCGCTCCTGTTCCATTATTAAATTAATATGGTTTTCTAAAGATATGTTAGCCACTTCTATTAATTTATTAATACTATCATTAGATAGTTGTGGTTTATCTAAACCATTGACTAAATAATTAATTGTATTACTAAAAAAATCCCCAAAAATAATATTTATTTCTTTACTCCTAATAATATCCTCTAAAACATTTTCAGGAATATTGCTTTCTAATCCCAATTGATAAATCTTTTCTTTTAAAGTTATACCACTTTCTTCTAAATTAAAAATAACATTTACGTCCATATTAAGAATTTCGGCATCTTCAATATAATCTGATAAATTTTCTCTATTTACTAAGCTTTTGCCAGAATATAAGAAAACTAAAGCAATAATCAGCAAAAATATTAAAATAGAGCTACTGATAGCAAAAGCTTTCCTAATACTCATAAAAATATTCACTTCTAAACCTCCTAATTGTAATATAAATATATCATAAAAATAAGCTTTTAGCAAGTGAAAAAAATATAAAAAAAAACCAAAAAAAACGTTTTTTGATTAATTAAACCCCAATTTTATGAAAGTCCAAACGTAACTTATCGGCAATTGTCACAATAAATTCAGAATTTGTTGGTTTAGCTCGATCAATATCGACACTATGACCAAATATATTTTCCATCAGTTTTAAATCGCCACGATTCCAACTCACCTCCACTGCATGTCTAATTGACCTTTCAACACGAGATACAGTAGTATTATATTTATTGGCTAATTCTGGGTACAATTCTTTAGTGATTCCTCCAACTATATTTGGATCATCAAATAGCATTTTAACAGCATCTCTTAAAAATTGGTAACCTTTAATATGTGAAGGTATACCTAAATCATGAAGTAATTTACTAATTGAAACTTGCAAATTACTATTATAAAAATCGATACTCTTTTCATTTTTCTTTTTAAACACATCATATATTTTCTTTTCTAAATCATTTAGTTCAAATGGTTTTAAAATAAAATAATTGACATCATATTCTGATACTTCTCTAATTACTTCACTAGCATTATAACTAGTTTCCACAATAACTTTTTTATCAATATTATTATTTTTCATTTCTTCCAAAACATAAATTCCATCTTTTTTCGGCATAATTAAGTCTAATAAAATAATATCAAAATCATCGGTTTTTTCTTTAATTAAATTAAATCCCTCTAATCCATCATAAGCTTCCAACACAATATTAACTTCCTTATTATTTTTAAAGTATTCCTTTACAGCATCAATCAACTTGACGTTATCGTCAATCATTAATATTCTTATATTTTCCATATTTTCTCCTTCTAATAATACTGCTGTAGTTATATTATATAATATTAGCTGATATTTTTAAAGAGCGAATATTAGCTAATTTTGTCGAAAAAAGATAAAAGAAATCGCTAGTCCATAAGACTAGCGACAATCTCTTTTAATTGCCTATAATCTGTTGAAGCTTTACCGATCAAAAAACCTGACAAATTATTAATTTTTTTTAAAGTGTTGATGTTATCTTTATCGACACTACCACCATATAATACTTTAACACTTTGACCGAATCTCTCCCTAATTATTGTTTGAATAAAGCTAATTGTTGCCTCAATTTGTTCATTTGTAGGTGTAATTCCAGTTCCTATACACCAAATCGGCTCATATGCAATAATTAAATTATCTATATTATTGATACCATTTAAATCTTCTAACAATTGTTTTTCTATTACTTTTAATTTGTCTTCACCTTTATTCTCACCAATACACAAAATAACTTTTAAATCATTTTCTAATCCTTTAATTATCTTTTGATTTATCTCTGCATCAGTTTCTTTATTATATTTCCGTCTTTCACTATGACCAACAATTGCATACGTAACACCTAAATTTTTAGCTTGTTCAGCACTTATTTCTCCTGTATGAGAGCCTAAATCGTACATTGATATATCTTGTACGCCAACTTTATATTTATGGTTTAAAAAGTATGGAACAAAAATCGAAGAAGGACATAAAACAACATCTTCATCAAAGTTTTCTATAAAATTATTTACTTTTTCATATGTCATATACATTTTTAAATTACCGATTATTAACATTTTTTTCTCCTTTAAACTTATCTATTACTCTTTTGAAAATGTTTTTCTTATTTTTTTTATTTTTAATAGCTAATTTATATACGTTTAAAACGTTTTTAGCAAAAGTCGTCGAAGAATAATTATGACTACTTTCATAAGCATCTAAAGCCATTTTCTCCAATTTACTTTTATCATCTAACAAATTATTAATATAGTTAACGTAATCTTTTTCGTCTTCAAACAAATATCCATTATAATCATTTTTAATTGGATCGATAAAACTCTCATCTTTAATAGCAATAACAGGCAACGATGCAGCAATAGCTTCTAAAACTGTCAACCCTTGTGTTTCTGTTTTTGAAGCAGTTACAAAAATACTCCCTAAATGATAATACATTCCAATATCTTTTAATGGTACTTTGCCAGTAAAAAAGATATTATTTTCTAAATTATTTTTTTTAACTAATTTTTCTAAATTTTCTCTTTCTGGCCCATCACCTATAATAATTAAATTACAATTAGGATGTTTCTTTACAATTTCCTTATGATTGTTAATTAAAAAATCAACACTTTTTTCTAAGCCTAATCTTCCAACAAAAATTAAATTAACTGCATCTTTTTTAATACCAATTTTTTCTTTTAAATTATCAATTACCTCATCACTATATTTTTTACTATATTTTTCCACTTCAATCCCGGTTGGAACAATATGCACATTTCTTTTTACTTTATATTTTTCTTTAAATAAATCATAAGTTTTTTTAGTTGGAACGATCAATTCTGTTGCAGTTGTATCACAGTAAAATAAAGTTAAATGTTCTACTATTTTCTTACCAGTTTTATTAAAATATCCTTTTGTTATATAATGTATATAATCTTCATACATTGTATGATACGTATGAACTAAAGGAATGTTAAGTTGCTTAGCTAAAATTCGCGCAAAAGTACCAACACCAAATTCCGTTTGAGAATGAATAACATCTAAATTCCAACTTTTAATGGTCTTGATTGCTCTTGCCGGATAAATACTAGTTAAACGATAATCAAAAATTCCAATTGGAATACCAGGAATTCTTAAAACTCTTTCTTCTTTAATATATTTCATATTATCAGGATTAACTGTAACAATATAAACTTTATGTCCTTTCTTTTCTAATCCTTTTCTTAACATTTCGATACTTGTTGAGACACCATTAATTTGGGGAATATAAGTATCTGAAAAAATTCCTATTCGCATTTTAAATCTCCTTTTGTTTAATATTAAAAATAATAGCCCCAATTATCATTGGTAAATAATATGTAATAAATCTCCATAATAACATCAATGAACTGAGTAACGGCTGATTAACATATAAGCCAAACAACAAAACAAATAAATATTCTTGTCCACCCATACCACCAGGAAGTGGAATATAACTACTAATAATTGAGACAAATGAAACCAAAATAATAGCTGTCATTCCATCAAAACTATTATAATCACCAAAACTAAATAATATTGTCAGTGGAACAATATATAAGCAGAATAAAGCAATACAATTAATTCCAACTAATTTAACAAATCTTTTTTTATCTTTTAACAAAATTTTTGAATTATTAGTAAAATTTTCAATTGTCTTATTTAATTTGCTTAATAATTGTTGTTTGTTTTTAACTAATCTTAAAACTGTCAACAAATTGATAAACCACTTAATTAATGATTTATTGATTTTCTTACTATATGATATTAAAAATAAAAGACCTAATACTAAAATATTAATTAAAAATCCAATTGCTAAAAAAGTTAAGATAATTCCTTTTACATCACATACTTTAAAAAATTGATTTAAAGTTAAGGTAATCAATCCTACAATAATCACAGCGATTTGATGGATAATTGATTCTTGCATAATAATATTAGTACCATCAGAAATAGGAACATTATTTTTTTTCAAAACATATATTTGAAATGGCTGTCCACCACTCGAAAAAGGAGTAACCGCATTAAAGAAAAAAGTCATAATTTGTAAGCTAAATGTTTTAATAAAACCATAAGTCCTAAATTTATTAATAATATCATTTGTTATAATTGTTTTAAAAAAAGTATAACTCAAAACAAATAAATAACCAATAAATAACCATCTAATATCAGCGTTTAGTAGTAAGGTAATTATTTCATTATAATTATCTTTTAAAGAAAAATACAAAACAACTAAAGTTAAAACAATAATAATGATAATGTTTATTAATTTATTTTTCATTTAATTATAGCAATTCCAGGTAATTCCTTACCTTCTAATAATTCAAGACTAGCGCCACCACCAGTTGAAATATGAGTAAAAGCTTGTTCATATCCAAAATTTTTAACCGCACTAGCAGTATCTCCACCACCAGCTATTTTAACGGCATCAATATTCTTTAATATTTCACAAATACCTTTAGTTCCATTACTATATTTATCATTTTCAAACATACCAACTGGTCCATTCCAAATAATAGTTTTACTATTATCTAAATATTGTTTAAATAATTTAACTGTTTTTGGTCCAATATCTAAACCTTTTTCCTCTTTAGTAATATCTGTTATAAAGCATTCTTTTAAATTTGTTACAACATCAATAGGTAAAATTAATTTATCTTTATGTTCTTTTAACATTTTCTTACAAAAATCAATACTATCTTCATCTAATAAAGAGTCACCAATTTCAACACCACCAGCTTTTAAAAAAGTAAATGCCATTCCTCCACCAATTAAAATATAATCGGCTTTCATAACTAAATTTTCAATAATACCAATTTTATCACTTACTTTAGAGCCACCTAAAATGACTGTAAATGGTCTATCTGGATTGTTGATAGCTGGTAATAAATTATCTAACTCTTTTTCGATTAAAAAACCAATGCCACTCTTCAAATGACTAGCAATTCCAACATTAGAAGCATGCGCACGATGAGCTGTTCCAAAAGCATCATTAATATAAATATCACCTAAAGAAGCCCAATATTTGCCTAATTCTGGATCATTTTTACTTTCTTTTTTATCCGGTAAATCTTCAAATCTAGTATTTTCCATTAATAATACATCGCCATTTTGTAAATTATTAATCGCATTCTCTAATTCACTACCTCTAGTATTAGGTATAAAAATAACCTTTTTGTTTAATAATTCACTTAATCTAATACTAACTGGTTTCAAAGTATTTTTAACTTTATCACTTTCCTCTTTGATTCTACCTAAATGACTCATTAAAATCACTTTAGCATTATTACTAATAGCATAATTAATTGTTTTTAAACTCTCTTTTATTCTTGTGTCATCGGTAATAACACCGTCTTTCATTGGTACATTAAAATCTACTCTAATTATTACTTTTTTATTATTTAAATCGAAATCTCTTATCGTTTTCATGTAAAACTTCCTCTCATAATAAAGTCAAGTATTTTCTATACAAAACTTTATAATTTTTTATTTTTTTATTTATTTCAGTTAT
>CALVVR010000025.1 GCA_944363915.1 uncultured Bacilli bacterium
TTTTTCAAAAGAAAAAGGAACTAATCAAGAAATTATTTTAATTTTTTTTTAGGAATTAATCAAAAATTATTGACATAAATTAAATCTGAGATTTAGTTATTTTATCATTTTTATTTATTAAAATAAAACTCGCACATTTTATAGTACGAGTTTCTATCAACATGGTGCCTAAGGCCGGACTTGAACCGGCACGGAATTTGACTTCCGCAGGATTTTAAGTCCTGTGCGTCTACCAATTTCGCCACTCAGGCATAACCTTGTCATCTGCTGACAAGATTAATTATACAACATTATTCTTTGTTTGACAATAGTTTTTTTTAATTTTATACAAAATTTATCTTACATTTAGCTAATTGTTTCAATCTTTTGGTTTTGATACGATTTTCATTACTTTCAAAAAGCCAAGTATAAGCGGCTTCCCAAATTGCCACCCAACCGATTACTAAAATAACTTCCGATATAACTTTGTTATTTACAATATCATTAAAATAAGCTAAATATATTAAAACTATACCAATAAAGAAAATAATTATTTTTTTTAAATTAGCGTGCTTTAAAATTAAAACATATTCTTCTAAATCACTTTTATAATTTTCATGAACCATTTTAATAAATTCTTCTTTTTGTTGATTAGAAATTTTAAAATTAGCCTTAACATTTAAAATAATTCGATTAGCTAATGGTTTGCCTCGACATTCATCTAAAATATAATTACTTAAACTATTAGATAGTTTAGTGTTATTAAATTGATTAATATAATCATCTTTTTCATCAAAACTTATCTCAATTACTGTCTCTTTATTCATTTTAATCTTCCTTTATATTTTAAAATCATCTAAAAAATCATCAATTGTCAATATTTTTTCATCGATATCATCCAAAGATATATCAATTATTTCCTCTTCGATAATATTTGGTTCTTCTTTCTTGGTTAAATTAACTTCTTCAAAACAATCAATAATTCCTTTTTTATTGATGACTGTTCCAGTTGAATAACGATCAACAATTGGCAATTCAGTAACTTTCATATAACTAATATCATTAGTTAAAATACCAATTTTTTTAACATTGATAAATGTTTTTAAGATGTGATAAGGATTAGTTTTAACATCTCGTACTAATAACACACCACGCCTTGCTCTAGTTGATAGTTCAAATTCATTTATTTTAACTCTTTTACCGGTTCCATTAGCCGTAATAATCGTTACATAATCTGTTATATTAAATAAAATACCACTAACTACTTCGTCATCTTTTAAATTAATCGCTTTAACACCACTGGCTTTAATACCAACAATAGATATTTCCGAAGTTTTATATCTTAAACCATAACCATTTTTAGTAGCAATAAAAACTTCACTACCAGTACTATCTGTTACGCTAACGATCTTATCATTATCTTTTAGTTTCATACAACTCATTGGTTTAGAATATCTAGTTACTTTAAATTCATTTAATTTAGTTCTTTTAACTATTCCATCTTTACTAAATAAAGTAATATAGCTATCTTTATTAAAATCATAAACAGGAATACTTTTAATAATATTTTCATCACTATTTATTTTAATAATATTACTGATATGTTTACCTAATTCCTTCCATTTTAAATCAGGAATTTCATAAACTGGAATATATAAATAATTTCCTAAATCAGTAAACAATAACAATGTATCTAAAGTATTCATTTCATATAAGCCAATGACATAATCATTTTCTTTTACTAAAGTTTCTTCTTCATTAGCATTATAACTTCTAAGTGAGACTCTTTTTACATATCCTTGGTGAGTAATAACCACAACACAATCTTCTTTTTGAATCATTGAAGTTGTATCAATTTTTATTTCACTTACCTCATCTTCGATAGTAGTTTTACGAGGTGTGGCATATTCTTTTTTGATACTTCTTAATTCATCTTTCATCACATTTTTCAACTTATTTTCATCATTCAAAATATTTTCTAAAAATTCAATCATTAATTTTAAATTATCTTTACGTTCTAATAATTCGGTAACATCAGTATTAGTTAATTTATATAGTTGTAACATTACAATTGCCTCAGCTTGTTTTTCAGTAAATTGATATTCTTTAACTAAATTATCTTTAGCATCACTTTTATTTTTAGAACTTCTAATTGTCTTAATAACTTCATCTAGAATTGATAAAGCTTTAATTAAACCTTCCACTATATGCATTTCAGCTAAAGCATGATCCAAGTCAAACTTAGTTCTTTTTACAATAACTTCTTTTTCATGTTCGATATAAGCATCTAATATTTGTAATATACCTAATGTCATCGGTCGATTATTTACTATAGCTACCATATTATAATTAAAAGAAATTTGTAAATCTGTATTTTTAAGTAAATAATTAATAATCAATTCACTATTTGCATCTTTTTTTAAATCAATAACAATTGTTTCAGGATTTTCCAAATCAGACTCATCTCTTACTTCACTAATCCCTTCAACTTTTTTATCAATTCTAATTTCATCTATTTTTTTGACTAAAGACGCTTTATTAACATCAAATGGTATTTCAGTAATAACAATTTGATCCTTGCCTTTGGATTTAACTATTTCATATTTTGATTTTACAATAACTTTACCACGTCCAGTCGTAAAAGCATCGACAATACCTTGTTTACCACAAGCAATTCCTCCAGTTGGAAAGTCAGGACCTTTAACAATATCTAAAATTGTATCTAAATAACAGTTAGGACTATCAATTCTTTTAATTGTAGCATCAATTACTTCACCTAAATTATGTGGGGGAATATTAGTTGCATATCCTGCACTTATTCCATTTGAACCATTAACTAAAAGATTGGGAAATTTAGCTGGCAAAACAGTTGGTTCAAATAAAGTATCATCATAGTTGTAAGTCATAATAACAGTATCTTTATTGATATCTTTTAATAACTCATTACTTATTTTTGAAAGACGTGCTTCAGTGTAACGATAAGCTGCCGGACTATCACCATCCATTGATCCATTATTACCATGCATATCAATATAAGGAGTATTTTGTTTCCACCATTGACTCATTCTAACCGTAGCATCATAAATACTTGAATCACCATGTGGGTGGTATTGTCCCATAACATCACCAACTGTTTTGGCTGATTTACGATATGGTTTATCATAGGTATTTTTACCTTGATACATCGTATATAAAATTCTTCTTTGTACTGGTTTTAAACCATCGCGAACATCTGGTAAAGCTCGATCTTGAATAATAGTTTTAGAGTATCTACCAAATCGCTCTCCCATAATATCTTCTAATGAATAATCATATATTTTTTTTAAAACATCTTGCATAACTCACCTACCTAATATTCTTTTTAAAATCGTTTTTAAAGATTTAAAAAATATTTTTATATCAAATGACAAACTTAAATTATCATAATATTTAATATCACACTTTAAAGTATTTTCATAACTTAATTTTCTTCCACCATATACTTGTGACAAACTAATTAATCCTGGTTTAACCATATATCTTTTAGGGCTTATTTGACCAGCTGGTAACTTCTCATTACAAATAAAAGCCCGTGGTCCTATTAAAGACATATCACCTTTTAAAATATTAAAAAGTTGAGGTAATTCATTTAACCCTGTATTATCAATAAATTTACTTATTTTATTATAATGGCTATTGCCATATTGATCATAAATTCTCGTTCTTATTTTATACATATAAAATGGTTTTTTATTTTTTCCTTCTCTTGGTATTCTAATATCGATTAAAGGCAAACCAAGATTGAAAAAAGTAATCAATAAAACAAGCAATAAAAGTGGTAATGTTAAAACGATAAAAATCAACGAAAAAATTATATCTAATATCCTTTTTAAAACTAAATAATTCATTTGCGATAATCATCCTGCAAAGTAAAGTCAACATTTTCTTCAATCCATTCTTTTCTTGGTTCGACTTTATCACCCATTAAAATACTAACTCGTTTTTCTGCTAAAGCAACATCATTTATGTTTATTTTTACTAAACTTCTTGTTTCTGGATTCATTGTTGTTTCCCACAATTGATCAGCATTCATTTCTCCTAATCCTTTATAACGTTGTGTTTCTAATTTTACTTTACTTTTTTCTAATATTTCTTTTCTTTCTTCATCTGTCCAAGCATAATAAATTGTTTTACCATTAAATAACTTATATAGTGGTGGCATTGCTATATATAATTTACCAGCTTCAATTAATGGCTTCATATAACGATAAAAGAAAGTCAATAACAATACTTGAATATGTGCACCATCATCATCAGCATCGGTCATAATAATAACTTTATCGTAATTACAATCTTTAATATCAAAATCACTACCAACACCAGCTCCAACAGTATGAATTATTGTATTTATTTCTTCATTTTTAAATATTTCTTCTAATTTAGTTTTTTCACAGTTTAGAACTTTTCCTCTTAATGGTAAAATAGCTTGAAATTTACGATCTCTACCTTGTTTTGCTGAACCACCAGCGGAATCTCCTTCAACTAAAAACAATTCATTTTTATCAGGATTTTTAGTTTGAGCAGGAGTTAATTTACCTGATAAAGCTTGTTCTTTTTTATTTTTTCCTTTACCATTTCTTGCCTCATCACGAGCTTTACGAGCAGCTTCTCTAACCATTTTACTTTTAACCATTTTATTTAATATTTCTGTTGCAATAGCTTTATTTTCTTCTAAGAAAAATTGCAATTTTTCGGTTACAATACTTTCAACAATTGGTCGAGCCTGAGGTGTTCCTAACTTTGATTTAGTTTGTCCTTCAAATTGTAATAAAGATTCTGGTATTTGTAAACTAATTATGGCTGTTAATCCTTCTCTTGTATCTGATCCTTCTAGATTTTTATCTTTAGCCTTTAAATAACCATTTGCTTTAGCATAATCATTAAATACTCTTGTTAAAGCTGTTTTAAAACCTACTTCATGAGTACCACCATCGATTGTTTTAACGTTATTAGCAAAACTGATGATATTTTCTGAGTATGTGTCCGTATATTGAAAAGCTACTTCGACATTAATTCCATCTTTAGCACCATCAAAATGAACAACTTTATGTAATTCACTTTTACCATCATTTAAATATTCAACAAATGACTTTAAACCATTTTCATAACAAAATATTTCTTGTTTATTATCTTGCTCATCAATTACTTCGACGGTTAATCCTTTAAGTAAAAAAGCTGACTCTTGCATTCTTTCACAAACAGTTGTAAAAGAGAAATTAGTAGAGCTAAAAATTGTATCATCTGGCATAAATCTTACCTTAGTACCTGTTTTGCTAGTTTTATCTAATTTTTGAAGTGGAACTTTAACCTTACCACCATTTTCAAAACGAATATAGTAAGTATAACCATCTCTTTTAATCGTTACTTCCATCCATTTTGATAAAGCATTTACAACTGATGCTCCGACTCCATGTAATCCCCCAGATACTTTATAACCTGAATTTTCAAATTTACCACCGGCGTGTAGCACTGTATAGATAACTTCAGGTGTGCTCATTCCAGATTCATGCATACCGACTGGAACTCCTCTACCTTCATCTTCAACACTAACTGATTTATCAGCATGTAATATTATTTTTATTTTTTTACCAAATCCGTTTAATACTTCATCGATACTATTATCGACGATTTCCCATATTAGATGATGTAATCCTCTTTTATCAGTAGATCCTATATACATACCAGGTCTTTTTCTAACCGCTTCTAATCCTTCTAATATTTTTATTGAACTCTCATTGTAAGCCATACTATCACCTATATCATTATATCTTAAAATTCTTTATTTTTCAAGCATAAAACATTTATCAAACAGATATAATGATTATAAATATTTAAAATAGTTAAAATTTATTTACTTTAATTTTATGTTATGTTATGATATTTAAAGATAGGAGTGATTTTATGGAAGAAAATGAATTGAATTTAAATGATGGAGGTAAAGTAAAGGGTGGTAAATCAGGAATATTAAAATATATTATTATTGCTATAGCAGTAATAATTGCAATTATCGTAGTTGTTTTAATTATTTTACTTAATCAAAAAACATCACCAAGAGAAATATTTAATGTGGCAATTAATAACTTAAGAGAACAAGTAAGTATTCTTAACGAACAAGTCAATAGTGAAACAATAATTAAAACATCGAGAATTGAAAATAATTTAACTTTTAATACAGACATTGAGGAATTATCTATTTTTAATGATTATAAATTAAAAGCAATCATGGAATATGATGAGAATAACAAGTATTTTAATATAATTACATCTTTATCAAATAACAATAAAAGAATTATTGATGCAATGATATATATAATAGACAATGCTATATTTTTTGAATCAAATGATTTATTAGATAAGCCAATTAAATTATCTGAAATCATTGAGAATACTGAAGTTGTTGAAACTATTAATTATAATATTTCAAAAGATGAATATTTTTATATATTTGATAAAGCTTTAGAATATTTTAATGATTCTTTAGTCGATAAAAAATTTACACAAAATAATGAAGAAATAATAATTGATGACACAAAATTAAATGCAATCGCCAATAATTATTTAATCGATTATGAAAGCAATGAACTAATGACTAAGACATTTAAAGAAAAATTAATTAATGACGATGAATTTATTGAAATTTTAAGTAAATTTACTAATAAATCAAAAGAAGAAATAATCGATAATTTAAGCAAACAAACTACTTTTGGTAATATTTCAGAAAACCTTGGTAGAACTGAAGCTAGTATGATCTATAGTGGAATTAATACTTATTGTGCGACATCAGCGATGGAAAATCAGTTAAATGGAACACCTGATATATGCGCAGATGGTGTAACAGTTGATGAAGTATCTAACATGATTGCTTTAGGTAATGCGAAAATAATAAAAATTTCTTACAGTGATCAAGTTGATGAATTAGTTATTGAAAGTAACGGTTATACTTATTCCCTTCAAGAGGATAAAAGTTTTATATCTACTAGAAATGAACAGGCAGATTCTAATTTAATTATTACAATTTATACAGACGAAAAAGATAATTTCCTTGGTTTTAAAATAGTTTACCAAGAAAAAATAATATTAAATTATACTTTATATGATAACAATGAAAATATAGAAATCTATTTAGATGATAATAATACCATTAAAGGAACGACAATCGATGGATTAACTGATATTAGCGTTTTTGAAAAAGAGAAAGAAGTTTTAAATTTAAATTTTAAAATCGACGAAAATAGTATTGACTTCAATATAGATACACCAAATGCTAAAGATTATTTAGGAATTAGTTTTAAACAAAACAATGAGATAATTAATGAAAATGAAATAAAATATGATCAAAATATTATTTTCTATTTTGGTAATGAAACTAATCCTTATAGTATTGAACTTATAAATAATGCTACTATATATAATAATACTGATATTAATATAAATAACACTCAAAATTATGTTGAAGTAGAGCAATTAACTGAAGATGATATAATTACCATTTTGACCAATCTTCAAAATCAAATCGAAGGAACAGTATTCCAATCATTATTTGAACTATTTATAAAAAGTACATATTAATATAAATGTGGTAAAATATATTTAGGTGAAATTTATGACAATTACATTAAAAGTTAGTGAAAATACAAAACAAAAAATGATTGAATATTTTGAAGAAAAAAAAAGACTAAAAACGCCTGATTATGCAATCTTTCAAGCAGATGAAGCTGATACAGTTGTTACATTATATAATTCTGGAAAAGCTGTTTTTCAAGGGATAAGCGCTGATATCGATGCTAATATGTGGAAAGAAATGGAAAGGCATTTAAACCCAAATAAAAAAATTGAAATGACTAATAGTGAAGATAAAAAGAAAAAAGAAAAAGTTAAAGAGTTTGTCGATCCGAAAATTTATTATGCTAATACAATTGGCTCTGATGAAGTTGGAACTGGCGATTACTTTGGCCCAATTGTTGTAACCGCTACTTATGTAACAAAAAAAGATATTCATTTTTTAGAAGAATTAGGTGTTAAAGATTCTAAAAAATTAACTGATGACAAAATATTAGAAATAGTTCCTCAAATAATCAAAAAAATACCTTATGAATGTATTATTTTAAGTAACAAAGAATATAATGAAAATTATAATACTGATATGAATATGAATAAAGTAAAAGCTATTTTACACAACAAAGTATTAAGTAAAATGGTAAATAAATATCAAAGTGATTATGTGATAGTTGACCAATTTGCAAAGCCTTATGTTTATTACAATTATTTAAAAGGAACTAATTATGTTAAAAATATAACTTTTATTACCAAAGCTGAAGATAAATGTCTATCTGTTGCTTGTGCATCATTAATTAGCCGTTTTGTGTTTTTAAAAGAATTCGATAAATTGGGTGAGAAATTAGGAGTATTTTTAATTAAAGGTGCTAGCGATAAAGTAGATGAATTAGGTTTAAGAATTGTTAATAAATTTGGCTTTGATAAATTAAAAGATATCGCAAAATTAAATTTTAAAAATACCGATAAAATTAAGCAATTAAAAGAATCTCAAAATTAATGAGATTCTTTTTCTAATAATTCTTCATATTTCTTTTGTAAAACATAAATATCTTTACTACTCATAAATATCATTACAGCATTTTTATGTTTCAATAATTTGTCAACCATGTCTAAATTAATATATTCACCATTATTTAATTTATCAATAATAACTTGACAAGTCACATCATCATAACCGGTCTCTTCACGGTCAACACCAACATCCATAACATAGGCTTTATCGGCTAAATTTAAAGCATCAGCAAATTCTTGTGCCATTTCTTTAGTTCTAGATAAAGTATGCGTTTTTAAAATAGCTACTATTTCTTTATCAGGATATTTTTGTCTGGCTGCTTTAATTGTGACTTTTACTTCAGTTGGATGATGAGCATAATCATCAATTGTTACTATATCACCAATTACTTTTTCTTTAAATCTTCTTTTTGCTCCTTGGAATGTTTTTAAATATTTAGCCACATCTTTTGCTTCTAATCTTTCATAATAACAAACACCAATTACCGCTAATGAATTTAGTAACATATGCTTACCATATAAAGGTAAATCAAAGTGGCCATAATAATTTTCTTCTACAAATACATCAAAACTTGTTCCTTCATTAGAATATTCTACATCTTTAGCAACAATATCATTATCATCATTTAATCCATAAAAGAAAATTGGAACATTTACTTCTAGAGTATGAGTATATGGGTCATCACCACAAGCAATAACCATTTTTTCAGCTAATTTTGCATACTCTTGATAAGCAGATATGACGTCTTCAATATCTTTATAATAATCAATATGATCTAACTCAATATTGGTTATAATAGCATAATATGGTGTATAACTTAAAAAATGTCTTTTATATTCACAAGCTTCTAGAACAAAATATTCATTATTTTTATCAGCATAACCAGTTCCATCACCAATTAAATAATTACAACCATTAATGTTTTTCAAGACATGACTTAACATAGCGGTAGTTGTTGTTTTACCATGACAACCAGCAATTGTAATTGTTTTAAACATTTTAGTTAATTTGCCAACCATATCTTGATATGAATAAATTTTTAATCCTAATTCTTTTGCTCTAACTATTTCCTCATGAGTGTCTTTAAAAGCATTCCCTTGAATAATTATCATATCTTCTTTAATATTGTCTTTATTAAAATCATATATTTTTATTCCTTTTTCAATTAAAGCTTGTTCAGTAAAGAAATGATCTGGTTTGTCACTTCCTTCCACCTCGTAACCTAATCCATCAAGAATTTGCGCTAAAGCACTCATTCCTGTTCCTTTTATTCCAATAAGAAAGTATTTCATTTAACCATCTCCTATTATTATTTTACACCATTTAAAGATAAAAAGTCCATATTTTATTTAAAATTTTATACTATTCCTTATATTCAAATTCAAGGTCTAAAATTCTAATAGTATCACCTTCACGAGCACCCATTTCTTTTAATTTATCATCAACACCATATTTTCTTAATTTATTAGCAAATCTATTAGCCGCCTCATCAGTATTAAATTTTGTCATTTTTAATAATTTTTCTATTTTATCACCTTTTACAATCCAAGTATTTCCTTCTTTAATAATAGTAAAAGGTTGTTCTTCTTTAAATTTATATAAAACATGACTTTCAAACTTTTCTTCTTCGTATAAAGGTTCTTTTTTAATGGTTTCTAATTTTTTAGCTAATACTTCTATTACTTCTTTTAGTCCTTCATTAGTAATAGCTTTAACAGGATATACATCAACTTTTACCTTTTGTTTAAATTTTTCTAAGTTACTTGAAGCATTAGGCATATCCATTTTATTAGCAATAACAATCTGTGGTTTATTTAATATTTTAGGATTAAATTCTTTTAATTCATTATTGATAATTAAATAATCTTCATAAGGATCTCTTCCTTCGGTTGCTCCCATATCAATAACATGAGCAATAATGCGTGTTCTTTCAATATGTTTTAAAAATTGATCACCCAAACCATCACCACGAGAAGCCCCTTCGATTAATCCCGGTAAATCCGCCACAACAAATGAAGTATTATTTGCTTTAACAACACCTAAATTAGGTTTTAAAGTTGTAAAGTGGTAAGCTGCTATTTTAGGTTTTGCGGCGGAAATTTTAGATATTATAGTCGATTTTCCTACACTAGGCATTCCAACTAACCCAACATCAGCTAAAAGTTTTAATTCAACTTTAACTCTTCTTACCTCACCTGGTTCACCATTTTCAGCAAAATGAGGCGCAGGATTTGATTTAGTAGCAAAAGCCATATTCCCACGACCACCTCGTCCACCACTAGCAACTATTACTTCATCATCCTTTTTAATTAAATCAGCTATAATTAAATTTGTATCTAAATCAGTTATGACTGTTCCTAGTGGTACTTTCACTATGACATCTTCAGCTTTCGCACCATTCATACCTTTGCCTAAACCATTATTTCCTTTTTCACCTTTAATTTGTCTTTGATATCGTAAATCAATTAAGGTATTTAATCCTTCATCAACTTTAAAAATGATATCGGAACCCTTACCACCATTTCCACCATACGGTCCACCCATTTCAACAAACTTTTCTCTTCTAAAAGCCATACAGCCGTCACCACCAGCTCCAGCTATCAACTCTAATTTTACTTCATCGATAAACATAGTTAATCACCACTTACCATTATACACTAAAAAAGACAAAATTTGTTATTTTTGTCCCCTTAAAACTAATTTATTAATCGTTGTTTTTATATCATTTTCACTAAATGGTTTATTTAAAACATCAACAATTGGATATTTAAAAACTTTATCGAGTGAATCTTTAGTATCATCGCCAGTTAAAATACAAACAGGAATTTTTTGAAATAAATGATTTTTCTCAAAAATTTCCAAAACTTCAAAGCCATTAAGAAGTGGCATATTTAAATCTAACAATATTCCAACAAACTCTTTGTTAAAATTATTTCTAATAATCTTAATAGCATCAATTCCGTCTTTAGCAGATATAACATTAAATTCGTCCTTAAATATTTTGTTGACAAAATTTGTAATTATACTCGAATCGTCCACAACTAATAAAATTTTTGTTTCCATATAATCTACCTCTATTATTCATTATATCATAAATTAAAAAAAAATAAAGATATTTATAAAAAAATGTTTGCAATTCATCAACAAAAAAAAGATAGATTACTTAGAAGCATAAACACTTACTTGTTTTCTATCTTTTCCAACTCTTTCAAATTTTACATATCCATCGATTTTCGCATATACAGTATCATCAGAACCAATACCAACATTAGTACCTGGATATACTTTAGTACCTCTTTGACGGTATAAAATTGAACCGCCTGTTACAAACTCACCATCAGCCGCTTTAGCTCCTAATCTTTTAGAAATAGAGTCACGACCATTTTTAGTTGAACCTTGTCCTTTTTTGTGAGCAAATAATTGTATATTTAATTGCATCAATTTTAACACAATTAACACCTCCTTATTTCTATATATTTAGAGTATTTTTTTTCTAATTCTTTTAATAATTCAATTAAGTTTAAAATTAATTTATCGATTATCTCATCATGCTTTAAAATATCAATCACAACGCCATGATTATCACTATAATTAATTGCTTGATCATTAATCCTAATTATTGCATTGACACTAGTAATCACTATTGAAGAAACAGAAGCACAAATAATATCTTTTCCTATCTCTTCATAACCAGAATGTCCTTTGATTGTTATTTTGTTAATAACATCTTTTCCTTTAATATTTACTTTTATCATTATTTTTCAACAATCTTTTTAATTTCTACTTTAGTATATGGTTGACGATGTCCTTGAGTTCTATGATAGTTCTTTTTAGCATTGTATTTAAATATTTTGATTTTTTTATTCTTACCATTTTTAACTACTTCCCCAAGAACTTCAACATTAGTTAAATAAGGACGTCCAAGATTACCATTAACCATTAAAACTTTATCAAATTTAACTTTACTTCCTACTTCTTGATCTAATTTTTCAACATAGATAACAGATCCTTCTTCAACATAATATTGTTTTCCACCAGTTTCAATAACTGCTTTCATACTATACCTCCTTTTATCTCAGACTCGCCATTAAGGTAATAATATTTTAAACCTTTTCTGTGCGGTTGTAGAGAGGTCTCTACACAGTTTTTAATTTTAGCACATTTCCCTTTATTTGTCAAACAAATTTCTAATTATTTCTCTTTCCGTATAATATTTATTATTAACTTTAAAAATATGCTTAGTTTGTTTTTTCATTTTTTTTATATTGTTAATCATTTTCTTTTTTTTATAGTCATTGTTAAATAAGTATCTTTCTAATAAAAAACGATTGAAATAATAATTATGTTTAGTTATTTCTTTAATTATTTTCAAAAAAATAAATAGTAAAATTAAATATAACAATATATTATGTCTAATGCTTAAAATAATAATTGATAAAGTAAAAAAAGAAATAATAATAGTTAAAATATGACTTTTTTTAAAAGAAATAAATTCATTAAATAAAATATTAACTATTTTACTACCATCTAATGGATAAATTGGCAATAAATTAAATAATAAAATTATCAAATTATAATAGTTAAATATCTGATTATCACGATATAACAAATAAAAAGTAATTTGAAATAAAGGCCCTAAAATAGCGATTATAAATTCTTCTTTCAATGATTTATCAATATTTTCTTGGAAAATAGTAATACCGCCAAAAGGAAGTAGAATAACTTTATCAATTTTCCAGCTAAATATAAATGCTCCAACGATATGTCCCATTTCATGAACAATAATAATTGAACTAAAAATAATAAAATTTTTAAAATTAGCAGTTATTACACAAATAAAAGCTACTAAATAAAATAAAGGATGAATATTAAATATATTCTTGGTAGTCAATCACTTCACCATTCTTTATAAAAATTAAATATAAATTTTCATCAACACTACCAATCAAGTTACCATCTTTAATATAATCATAAAGCTGTAAATTTACTTCTTTTAAATTAGAATACCAAACATCAATGCCATTTTCTTGTTGAATGATAACTGTTTTCCCATATCCTTCTTTTTCACCAATAAAAATAACTATTCCTGAGTCAAGTGCTGGAACTAAATAATCATATCCAACTTTTAAAGAAACACCATCTTTATAAATACTAGCTTCGCTATATTTTAATTGTTCATTAAAAACTGGTGTCACTTCTTCAAAATAATTACTAAATGGTAATGACGAGCCGAATCTATCTTGATACCAATTATTAATTTGGGCAAATGAAAAACTATCCTCATAAATATATTTATAAAAATTTATTTTAAATTCAGGATTTAATTTTAAAAGAATAATCGTAAAAGTTGTTAAAATAACTAAAATTAAAAACTTAACTGCTGTAGATTTTTTTATCATTATCTTCACCACTATAAATATATGAAGAAAAAAACCAAAAATTAATTTGGTTTATAATCTTCTAAAACATTTATAACTAATTTTTTTAATGCGGTACTAGTTACAGTCGCACTACTTACAGTATCTAAATTATCTAAATTATCTTGATTATTAATCAATTGATTAATATAATCACTATCTAAAACTAATTGGTAACGACTTGCTGTTTCATGATGAGAAGTAATTTCTAAAGAAATAATTCGATCATTTTCAATAATAACTTCTGCCCTTATTTTTCCACCATATCCTTCTTGCGAAACGTTATAAATAGTTTGGTTACCATTTTTTTCTTTACTTGTAATATCAAAATTAGGATCTTGATTTCCGTCAGTTCTTCTACTAGCAGCAAAAATAATGGTTAAAGCAATAATAACTATCCAAACAATAATAAACCACACAATTGATTTTAAGAAATTAAATCTTGATGACATACCAATTTTATCTAATAAGAAAATTAAAGCATTGACAATCAAAATACTATAAGCTACTCCTTCTACCCCAGTAAATCGGAATACAACAGTTATAATTCCTAATAATAATCCTTGTAATACTTGACCAATCGGTGTAACACAACTAGTAATTGGATCAGTTGCCATAAATACAGCCCCAAACATTAAACCACCACTTAAAATATGGAATAATGGATAGTAAAGACCTTGACCTAATAATCTTCCAATTCCAAAAGTTATAATAAAAACGGTTGCTACGTAAACTAATGGAATTCGCCATTTTATTGTTTTAGTAATACTTAGATAAATATAAGCAACAATACATAGTAAAGCACTAGTTTCAGCTAAACTACCTGGTATAGTTCCAATTAAGAAATTAGATAAATCACCATAAGGTTTTACTAATTCATCATAACTACCTATGCCTGAAACCATTGAAGCATTGGTTAATGGCGTTGAAGAAGAAATAGTATCTAACTCATATTGATTAAAATAATTATCAGTTGTTAAAATACTGGAAAAAACTAAAATTATAAAGAAATAACCTACTAAAGCCGGATTAAAGATGTTTTTCCCAAATCCACCAAAAATAATTTTACTAATACTAGCTACAGCACTTCCTATAGCAACAATATAAATTGGTGTATGTAATGGCAAAATTAAAGCTAGAAACAAGCCTGGAAAAAAAGCATAAGAATTTTTAATATAATTTTTCTTTTTTAATATTAAAGCATAAATACTTTCAATCACAAAAGAAGTCAAAGCACCAATAAAAATATTTAATAATGGATTAAAAATTTCAATAAAACTAATTAAGCCATGACTATAAGGAATATACCCATTTTTATAAATCGTAAATATTACAATTGGCAACAAAGCAATTAATAAATGGAGCATAATTTTATTTGTACTATTTTTGCTTCTTAAAAATGGACCCATTATTTATCACCTCTTACAATATTTTTGGCTTCTTTAACTCTTTCTCTTACGAATAATTTAGCTGGACAAATATAAGAACACAAACCACAGCCAATACATTTTTCAGGATGTAGAGATTTAATTTTTTTAATATCTTTTTCTTTTTTATATTTTGTCTTCATAATTAAAACTGGGCTTAATTTAACAGGACAAACGTTAACACATTTGCCACATTTAATACAAGGAGTAGCTAAAGTTATATTATCGTCTAAAGCTAAAACACAATTCAAATTAGGAGATATAACCAAATCTTCAACTTTAGTTCCCATCATTGGTCCACCAGCAACTATAATACTGTCTTGTTTTATTTTAAGTTCTTTTAATACCTCACTAACAGGAGTTCCAACTTTAACTAAAACATTATGTGGTTCTTCTAATCCTTCTCCCGAAAAGGTAACAATTCTTTCAATTAAAGGTTTGTTATATTTTAATGCTTCATAAATAGCATAAATAGTAGAAATATTATTAACAATTATTCCTATATCGCTTGGATAATTATCATAATCTTTACCAGTGATTTGTTTTATTAAAGCCTTCTCCCAGCCCATCGGATAAACATTAGGAACTAGCTTTATCTTTATTTTTAAATAAGTGCCAATAAAATTATCAAAGATTTGTTTTAAAACAACATTTTCTTTTTTTATTGCTATAATTGCCTCATTTATTTTATTTATCTCCAAAATTGCATCTATAGTTTCTAATATTTCTTCACATTTAACTTTAGCTAATGCATAATCAGCCATAATATATGGTTCACATTCAACTGCATTAACAATCAAAGTATTAATGTTTTTAGATTCATATTTAACATAAGTAGGAAATCCAGCACCACCCATTCCAATTATACCACTTTCTTTTAATAATTCTAAAAACTCTTCTTTGGAATATTGGTTAATGTTTTTCTTGATGCTTAATTTTTGTTCAATTTTTTCTTTAAAATCATTTTCAATTACGACACATTTTACTTTTTCACCATTATAGCAAGTTCTTTCTTCAAAGTCTAAAACAGTACCACTAACACTAGCATGAATAGGAATTCTAAAATCACCTTTACGTTTTCCAACAATACTTCCTTTATAAACGTATTCTCCTTTATTGACTAATATCGTTATATTAGTATCATTGCCACTTATTAAAGGAATATAAACTTTTTTAGGCTTATTATAAACAATTAATTCTTCTTTAGTTAATTTATGTTTATCTATTTTTACTTTCATGATAAACTCCTTTCTAACCACATTACCATCCTAAAAATAATTATACTAGAATACTAAGTATTTTTCAATAAGGTAAACAAAAAATTGTACTTAATTCGTACAATTTTATAATATTTCTTCACCTTTGTTTTTAAATTGAATAACGGGAATTTAACACTTTTGAAATCTAATTTTTATATAAACCATGGTAAAATGGTTATTTTTTTGTCAAATTTTCAAA
>CALVVR010000026.1 GCA_944363915.1 uncultured Bacilli bacterium
TTTTTGATTATTTAAAGGGCTTTCTTGAAATTTATATGTGTTGCTGTATTGACACCAAGATTACAAGAATTTTCTACAACTTGTAAAAATGTTTGATCTCCATGTCCTCCATGTTTCCAACAGTGAATGGTTGCTCCACCTACTGTTACTGCTCCACCATCATAAAAATGTTCTTTTTCTAAATCAACTAAATTTTCTTCTAAAGCTGTAGCTAAAGTAATTATTTTAAACGTACTACCAGGCTCATAAGTCATCCAGATTGGTAGATTACGATTAATTGTTTCCGTACTATAATCTTCATAATTACTAGGATCAAAAGAAGGACGTGATGCGATAGCTAAAACTTCTCCTGTTTTAGGATTCATTACTATTCCTAATGCTTGATCAGGATTATATTTACTGATCGCATTATCCAATTCTCTTTCTAAAGCTATTTGGATATTATAGTCTATTGTTAAATAAATATCGATGCCATCTTGAGGTTGTTCATATATTTCCGATAATTCTAATTTATTACCTTTCGCGTCACTAAAATATTTAATTGCTCCATAACTACCTGTTAGATATTCATCATACATAAGTTCTAAGCCAGATAATCCTTGGTTATCAATTCCCACAAACCCTAAAGTATGAGCTAACATTTCACCATAAGGATAGTATCTTTTACTTTCTTTTAATAGATACACACCTGGTAGTTTTAAATCACTAATTTTATCGGCTGTTTCATAATCTAATCTTCTTCCTTCTGGATGAACTCGTTCAATCGAAGTTTTTTTGCTAACATGAGCATACATATCTTCATAACTAATTCCTAAAATTGGTGTAATTAATTCAGCCGTTTTTTCTTTATCTATAATTTGATTGGGAATTAAAACTAATGATGTTGTTGTAACATTATCAGCTAAAACAACACCATTCCTGTCATAAATCTTTCCCCGATTAGCTTCAATAGGTAAATTCCTACTCCATAAACCAGTTGCATAATTATTTAATTTTTCATAGAAAAAAACTTGAATATAAAAAACTTTGCCAATAATTAAAGCAAATAGAAAAAATATTAATAACATAACTATTTTAATTCTAATATGAATATTTTTAAAAAACATATACTCACCCAATTAAGTATATGTTTTTTATTTATTAATATTATATTGTTTATTAAATCTACTTGTTTTCAACAATTAAGCCGATTATATCATGTATCTATATGTTTATAAAAAGGTTAACTTAGTTTTTATCACCTTAATAACCCTTATTATCAACTTTCCCAAAACAAAATCATATAAATTTCACACAAATATTCAAAACATAGTTTATCTTTATTTTTCATTCTATTTTTGCTTTATCAAGCTCTTATTTTTCTGTCCAATTATTTTAACCAATCGTATACTTGTTAAAGTAATTATTATAATTACTTGGTATATTTTTCTTTGAAACAACATCAATATAATATTTTTTAACTAAACTCTTACAAACTCACTTTCTAGTATATTAACAATATCTTTTATTGCTTTTATTGTATCATCAAAATTCACTTGTTTAGTATATTCTAATTTATCTTGATAATCAGTGAATACTCTTTTTAAAGTATTATTTTCTTCTATTATTTCTACTATCTCTTTAAAATTATCTATGTTAAATTCAGTATTTCTCTTGTTAAAGGTGTTTTCTATAGCTTTAACTAAATTTTTATTATTGATGTTATTTTTATGTTTATTCATTAACATATATA
Source organism: uncultured Bacilli bacterium (assembly GCA_944363915.1). Classification (GTDB taxonomy): domain Bacteria; phylum Bacillota_I; class Bacilli_A; order RF39; family UBA660; genus Faecisoma. Next base: position 1,733 of record CALVVR010000026.1, read on the forward strand.
AATCATAAAAGTCTTTAGCTCTAGTAGTAGTTATATTTTTACTAATAATACTTTCAAACTTTTCTGCAATTATTGTTTCAATAGTATAAGCCATAATATTTATTTTTTTATTTCCAAATATAGAATTATACTTATATTTTATTTCTCTAGGTGTAATAATATCTCCTATAGTTATTTCAATAAAGAAATTAGTTCTAACCTTATCAAATGTACCTTTAACATTTATTCTAAACCCACCATATTCATCCTCTAATCTAATATCTTTAATATAAACTATCTCAAAATTAACATTGTCATCGATATCAATAGATAATATTTCTTCAAAGATATTTCGAATAGAATCTATATTTAATGGTAAACTTTTTAAAGTAGCATCTATATCTTTGGTAGTTCTTAAATCTTCTCCTATAATAGATGCCAGTAAAACTCCACCTTTTAAAATAATATTATCTCTATACTTACTTTTTTCTAACCTCATCAATACATGTTCAAAGAAAAACATTTGATGAAGATGATGTGCTAGATTATTATTACCATTAGATTTTTTCTTAATAATGTTATTTAATTTATCTGAGTTCATCTATAATAGTACCTCCATTAATTCAACGACTTCATCTTCAACATCTAACTTCTTAGCATATTTAACAAGTTTTAAAATATTTTTATCTTTATTTCTCGCATATTCTTTTAATGCCTTAGAATAAATCTCTTTATCCATACGATTCTTATCTTTGATAATATCGCATAAAGTTCTCTCTAAGTCATAACATTTAACTGTTAAATCATTAATAGTTTTAATATCAATCATACCAAGTTCAAAGATATCATCTTTAACATACCTTAAAGAAACATTTTCATTATTTAGTAAATTACCACTATAATTATATGGAACAGTAATGTCATAAACTAACGGAATTCTATCAGACATATTATGTAAATATAAAGCAGTAGCATGAGAATAACACATATTTTTACTACTTTTAGATAAAATATAAAAATTATCAATTGGATAATTAGGTAATTTATAAATACCTGTTCCAACTCTTTCTAATTTTTTATCATTTACCAAATTACTTAAAAAAGTACTATTGATTTCTAAACCTACAGCTTCTTTAGTAGTAATATATCCATTATTTTCTTTAGCATAATTTAAAATCTTATCATAATTATTCATACACATCATTTCCTTTTTCTAGGAACATTATAACATCATTCCTAAAAAATGTCAATTTATTATACAATGTTATTTCTTAAATTATTATTTTAATATTTTAATTAAAAAAAATAACTTTATAAAAAATTATTATTCACTTTGCTTATCTTCTATTTTAATCTTTGTTTCTCATAAAGATATAGCATCATAAAATTTATTTAAGTAACCATATCCATCAAATTCATAATCATAAAACTTTTTGATTGGGAAATTCGTTTAAAATACAATACATAATTGATTCTAAAAGATCTTCATGATCATCATTTTGACATGCATTATATACAATTAAATTATTCTTATCATTTAAGTCATCTGGAAAATTATTAATTTCTTCTACATCTATTTCACAAACAAAAGATGCTAATATACACCATATACTTTCATTTAAATTACCCATTATTTTAACTCCTTTGTAATTAGCATATCTCTATAAAAAAATATAATGTGTTATTCTAATTTCAATCTACATTAATATTAAAATTTACTTAACTATCTCATAATTCCAATCATCAATACTACCAAAAGTATAAAGATTAGTAAATCCTAAACTAGCTAAAGTTTCAGCTCCAATCATTGCTCTATGTCCTGAACGACAATAAAGAATAATTATTTGATCTTTATCATTAGTTACTTCACTCATAAATCTATCTTCTAATTCATCAAAAGGAATATTAATTGTATTTTCTAAATGTCCTTGATTATATTCATTATCTTCACGAACATCTAAAATAATGACATCATTTTTATTTATCATTTCATAAGCTTCATCAGCAGTAATTTGTTCATATATTGGTTTCTCACAACCAGAAAAAGCAATAATACATATCAATAAAAGAAATATTTTTTTCATATTTATCAATCCTTTCTAAAGTAGAAATATTATTCATTTGTTTTAAAATTGATAATTTTTCGATATTTTTCTTTTAATTCATCACTCAAAAATGCTACGTTGATAGCATTTATATTCATTTTTTTTAAATCTTTTAAAGTAAAGTTAAAATTTTGAACTAACTTCTCATACTCTTGAGTCAAATTAATATTTGATACCGTCATATTATCAACATTGACAGTTACTAATATATCCATGTCATATAATTTTTTTATTGGATGATCATAATAATTTTCGAATATATTAGTTTGAATATTACTAGTTGGACAAACCTCTAAAGTTATATTATTTTCTTTTATTAAATTTAAAACTTCATTATCTTCTATACATCTTACTCCATGACCAATTCTTTTAGTTTTAAAACTTATTGCTGATAAAATACTATCTTTTCCATCAGCTTCACCAGCATGAATGGTAAAAGGAATATTTTTATCTTTAGCAATTTGAAACAGTCTTTTAAAATTAGCGGTTGGATATAAAGCTTCAGCACCAGCCAAATCAATGGCAACTACACCTTTAGCTAAATATTTACTAGCTAGTTCAATCGTTTTCAAATTATCTTCAAAACTAAAATGCCGCATCATGCATAAAATCAAATTAACCTTCAACTCATTATCTCTTAACCCCTCTAAAACAGCTTCGATTACTTCTTCCTCAGTTAATCCTTTTTTTATATGAAGTAAAGGTGCAAATCTAACTTCAGCATAAATTACATTATCATCTTTTAAATCTTTCACTAATTCTTGAGCAATTCTAGTTAAATTTTCTTTTGACTGCATTATCTCATTAGCTAAATTAAATTTAGTTAAATATTCGTTTAAATCTAAACACTTCTCCTTAGCAATCATCAAATTTTTAACTTCTTCGATATTTTTACCAGTCAGTTCACTAGCTGTTTTTAGTCTAATTGAACCATCTAAATGTAAGTGCAATTCAACCTTTGGTAATACTTTTAAATCTAACATAATATCAACCTTTCAAACAGCGATAAAATTTTTTTATTTTGTATTATCTTTATTTAATTTATTAACAAAATCAAATGAATCTTTACACATTTGTTCAATATTTTTTTCCGCTTTCCAGCCTAATTTCTTAAATGCATATGAACAATCGGCGTAGCAAGCAGCAACGTCACCAGGTCTTCTTCCAACTATTTTATAATTTAATTTTATATTATTAACTTTTTCAAAAGTCTTAATTAACTCTAGAACACTATATCCTTTTCCTGTTCCTAAATTATAACAATCTATCCCTTTTTCTTTTAATATATGTTCTATTGCTTTAATATGTCCTTTAGCTAAATCAACAACATGAATATAATCTCTTACTCCAGTACCATCTTTAGTATCATAATCATCACCAAAAACACTAAGTTGTTCTAATTCGCCAGTAGCCACTTTAACAATATAAGGCATTAAATTATTAGGAATATCATTAGGATTTTCACCAATTAATCCACTTTCATGTGCACCAATTGGATTAAAATATCGCAAAATTGAAATTGACCAATCATTATCCGATCTATATAAATCTTTTAAAATTCCTTCAATATATAATTTTGTTGAACCATATGGATTAGTTGTCGATAAAGGAAAATCTTCTTTTATAGGTAATTTTTTAGGACTACCATAAACTGTTGCACTTGATGAAAAAACTATTTTTTTGCAGTTATATTTATTCATAGTTTCTAGCAACGTAAGTGTGGAATCTAAATTATTTCGATAATAAAGTAAAGGTTTTTTCACACTTTCTCCAACTGCTTTTAAACCAGCAAAATGAATAACTGCATCAATATTTTCTGTTTTAAATATTTCATCGACTAAAGTCTTATCACATAAATCACCTTTATAAAATTTCACATTTTTCTTTGTAATTTCTTTTATTTTATCAATAACATCTTCTTTAGAATTACTCAAATTGTCAATAACGACAACCTCGTAATCATTAGCTAATAACTCACAACAAGTATGACTGCCAATATAACCACAGCCACCAGTAACTAATATTTTCATGCTTTCACAACCTTTCTTATTTTATTTAATATTTTATTTATAAAATCTTTACCAAATACTTCGGTAAAAATGTTATTTTTAAGTGCTAAAACAAAATAAATAATCACACCAATACTAGCGTAAATAATTATTTCTAATAACGACCATAACCTAGTAGTTTCAAATTCACCTAAAAATAATCTTATTATCATTAAACTTAAAATCATTATTCCGTTCATTAAAACTATTTTGATAGCCGTTGGAATACTTGCTCGATAACTTACTTGGTATATTTTTTTCAATTTATATAATAAATAAATAATGGATAATCCTTGTACTAACATTGTCGTAAAAATTGTAGCATAATAAGCTTCGATTCCTATAAATTTAAACAAATGCATCATTGGAACATTTAAAATTGCTTTTAAAATAAAACTGCCTAATAAAGTTCCTAAAGCAACTTTTGGATTATCTAAAGCATTCGTTGTATCAACTAAAATGTAGAAAAAAGAATTAATAATTGACTGTAGAATAAAAAAACTAAAAATATCAACACTTAAAGCATCATAACCATAAAAAACTGTCCAAACACTACTGGATAAAAACCATAGTCCTAAAGTCATTGGTAATGAAATAAATAAAATTATTTTTAATGCCTGATTTATCTTCAAAGAAACATCTTTATAATTTTTTAAAGTAGCACTACTAACAATATTAGGGATTATACTCATTGTAACTCCAAAAGTAATAGCTAAAATGATCATATTTAGTTTAGACCCCCAAGTAGTTACTATACTTAAAACATTTTCAGCAACACTTACATCATATCCTAAAGAAACTAATCCCTTAACAACAGTAAAAATATCAACAGTGTTATAAATAGATCTAACAAATTCAATTAAAATAAATGGTAAAGAATAAATAACTATTCTTTTAAATATTACTTTATTAGTTAACTTAGCTTCAGCTTTGGTTGGCTTTTCATTTCTCATTAAAGCCTCACGATTTTTATTTATTTTAGCTATTATATACAAATAAGCAGCTATTGCTCCTGCTGTTGCTCCAAAGGTTGCTACACCAACTGTTGTTGTAATTGATAAATGAAATACTTTTAAAGTTAAATAACTTCCACCGACTATAACAATAACCCTTACTAATTGCTCAATTACATTAGCAATAGCTGGAACAGTCATCATTCGATGTCCTTGAACATAACCCTTACTAACACTTAAAATTGGTATAAATAATAAAGCTGTTGATATTACTCTAATAACAAAAGTAATATCTTCAATACTATTACCACCTTCAATATCGCCAATTATTAAATAAGCGATATTAGGGGCAAAAGCAAATAAAACAATAAAACAAATTAAGCCCAATCCAACAATAATATATTTTCCTATTTTATAAGCTCTTTCTTGAGCATCATAATAACCTAAGGTATTATATTCACTAACAGCTTTTGCCATTGCCGTTGGAATGCCAGTTGATGATAATGAAGCAAATACCGAATATATAGTATAAGCATAACTGTATAAAATAGCACCTTCTGTTCCAATAATAGCTCGAAAAGGAATAACGTAAATGATTCCTAGTATTTTACACAAAACGATGCCAATTGTTGATATCATTGCCCCTTCAACAAAGGTGTTTTTTTTCATATTTAATCACTTCCCATAAACAATCATTGCTGAAAAACAATATAATTGTTCTTCACCAACAATACTAATTGCTACTTGATATTTAATATCTATTATATCATCTTTATCCTCAATAAATTTATTAACACTATCTTCTAAATCTTTTTCATGACCTTCATCAAATATTTTAACTTTCATAATTATTCACCATGATTATTATAAATAATTATAATTAAAAATATTGTCAGTATTTGTATTGATAAACATATTGATTATTATTCGTTTCAATTAAAACTTTAAAGTTAATATTACTAGTTTGATCAACATATCCTAACAGAATAATTCCTTTATCAATATTTAAATCCACTTTATCATCAACTATTCCAACACTTGGAAAAATATCATTAGTTTCACCATCATGAATAACTAAAGCTGTAACATTATCCGTTTCTATTTTAGGATTATCGATAATTACTTGATATATTATTCTATTTTCATTAACATTATCAATATAAAATTCGATATCAAAAGGAATTTTTTCTGAAATATTATTATTTTCTTTTAAATTTTTAACATATGTATCGTAAATAGTCGATTTACTACATCCTACTAATAAAATACATATTAATAGTAATATTTTTCTCATATCTAACCTTCTTTTAATGTTTTTCTTATTTCCTTATAATCTTTACAATATTTACTAACTTGTAACCAAAAGTTTTTTGAATGATCAAAGTAAATAAAATGTGATAACTCATGAACAATAACATAATCGATTTGTCTGATACCATATTTTATTAATTCACTATTTAAAGTGACAACATTATTACTACGATTGCAAACACCCCATCTAGTAGACATTTTTCTAATTCTTAATTTAGGATAAGGTATTTTTTCTTGATATAAATTATAGATATAATCTAACCTTTCTTTATATATTTTTTCAATTTGTTTCTTTAACCATTTATTTAAATAATCTTCACTTTTAACAAATATCTTATCATCAGTTATATCAATATCAAAAGTTGGAACAATAATAATATCATATTTTTTCCCTAAAAAATAAAATGATTTGTTTTTTTCTTGTTTAATTTTATTTCGTTCGACCATTTTTTTAATAGTTGAATAATTATTATCTAATAATTGTTTGATATAATTTTTACTAACTAAAAAGTTAGTTGTTACATATATTTTGCCATCTTCTTTAACTCTAATATATGTATTTTTATTGTTTTTTTTAACTAAAATCACTTCGTACTGAGTACCATCAATTACATATTTCATAAATAAATTATATCAAAATATAATATTATTTTCAAGATAAAAGAAAATAGAGATATCAATCTCTATAAATTAAAACCTCTTCTAAATTTAATCTAGGTCGAGAAATAGGCTCTTCGTTTTTTATACCAATAGCAATAGCTGACACTAATTCATAATCGATATCAACTAATTCTTTAACATAATCTTCGATTTTTTTAATATAACCAATCCACAAAGTTCCTAACCCTCTATTAGTTGCTTCTAACAAAATATTTTCAATTGCAGCACCAATTGATAAATGATTAAAATATTCGTTATCTTTATTATAAACCAAAATTAGATAAGGGACAGTCTTAATAACTTCGGCCGTTTTATTTGGACCTGCTAATTCAACCATTTTATCACTTATTTTATTTTTAATACCTTTTGAAACAATAACGAAACGCCAAGGTTGATTATTTTTAGCTGACGGTGCTATTATACCAGCTTGCAACAAATCTAATACTTCTTCTTTTTTTATTTCATCAGTTAAATAATTTCTAATACTTCTTCTATTTTGAATTTCTTTTAGCAAGCTCGATTTCCTTTCTATTTTTATTATAAAATTTATAACTAGTAATAATCAAAATTGAAAGTGGTAAAGCAATAATAATTCCTACAAAACCAAATAAAATACCACCACCAAATACAGCTGCAATTACAATAATTGGATGAACTTGATTGCTCTTGCCATAAACTAAAGGATTTAAAACATAAGAATCAATCATTGAGGTAATAAGAGTTACAATAATAACCGTTAAACCTAAAGCTGGACTAATCGTAAAACCAGTTATAACACCAATTACTTGAACAAATATCCCCCCAAAATAAGGAATAAAATTGCCTAATCCTGATAGAAATCCTAATAATAAAGCGTTAGGATGACCAATAATATAATAAATCAAAGTATATTCAAAAAAACTTATACATACTAAAATTAAAAATCCTTTGATATAATTTTTTATTTCTGAATCTAAAATAGCAATATATTCATATAGCTTTTTTGATTTAGCCGATAAATAACTTTTAATTCCTCTTCTTATTTTATCCATATCTAATAAAAAATACACACTAGAAGCTAAAGCAATAAAAACATTGGTTATAACATTAATTGAAGTATTAATCGTCTTAACAGCTCCATCCGATACAAATTTACCAACATTAGTGATTATTTGATTAAAAGTATTCATTAATGTATCACCAAAATTGCCTAAATCAATGTTAAAATTAGCTGATACATCTTTAATAAAAACAATTAAAGAATCAATCAAACTTAAAATTTGATTAGATAATAATGGAACTAATAATATCAAGACCGTAGCAATAATAGCAATTAAGCCAACTATAATAATTCCCACACCTAAACCTTTTGGAATCTTATGCTTAACTAAGGTTTCTAAAACAGGATATAAAGCATAAGCAATAACAAAACCAGCTAGAAGTGGTAAAAATATTTTTAATACTTTATCCAAAATGCCTAACCATAAGTCACCTGATTGATAAATGAAAAAACAGATTATTGCAATTAAAGCAATATTGATTAATTTAAAATCTAACTTATTTTTTATCATATAAACTTTCCTCCACTAAACTAAAACTTAATCTATTATTAATTTTCTAATATAATAGTTACAGGACCATCATTAGTTATATTCACTAACATCTCAGATTGAAAAATGCCTGTTTGAATATTAATGTTATATTTTTTTAATTCATCATTAAATAAATCATACATTTTTCTAGCTTCACTTGCTTTCATTGCGTTAACATAACTAGGACGATTACCCTTTTTAGTATCAGCATATAAGGTAAACTGTGATATTGATAGAATACTACCGTTAACATCTAATATCGATTTATTCATCATATGATTTTCATCATCAAAAATACGAAGATTTACCAATTTTTTAGCTAAAAATTTAATATCATCTAAGGTATCGTTATGAGTAAATCCTACTAAAACAACCAATCCAAAATTAATTTTACCTACTATTTTTTTATCGACTGTAACACTTGATTCTTTACTTCTTTGAACCACTAGTTTCATTTTATCAACCTTTCGACACTTAAAATATTAGGAATCATCCTTAAATCATTCATATATTTAGTTAATTTTTCTTTACTTTCTACTAAAACTATAATTTGATAAATATAGTCATTACCACTAGATAATGATTTAATACTTTCAATTGTAATATCACTATTTGATGTTTTAGCGACAATTTCCATTAAAATATTTTTATTATCTAAAGCTTTTATAAGTAAACTAGTTGGATATTTTTTAGTAATTAAACTATTCCAATTTACTTCAATTAATCTTTCATTTAACTCACTAACATTAGGACAAACCATTCGATGAACAGTAATACCATAACCTTTAGTAATGTAACCAACGATTCGATCACCATGAATCGGTTTGCAACAAGAAGCAATATTAACTTTAATATTATCGATTCCTTTAACTATTATATCGTTTTTAACATTTGGTAAAGCTACTTCTTTATCTATAGTTTTATTTAAAATTATTTCTTCTTTAGTAATATTATCATCGGTAATAATATTAACAACTTGGCTAGGACTATATTTATTATTACCAAGATTAATATATAACTCATTGATATCAGCACATTTAAGTTCATCTAAAATTTTATCAATATTTTCTAAAAACACGGCATTTGTAATTTTTCTCTTTTTTAACTCTTTATTTAATAAATCTTCACCTTTATTGTGATTATCTTCTTTGATTGTTTTATTGAAAAATGCTTTTATTTTATTTTTTGCTTGTGTAGTTTTAACAATATTTAGCCATTCTTTACTAGGTGTTGAACTTTTATTAGTATTGATTTTCACGATATCATTATCTTTTAATTTATAATCTAAAGGTACGATATTATTATTGACAATTGCTCCTACTGTTGTATCACCTACTTTAGAGTGAACACGATAAGCGAAATCAATCGGCGTCGAACCATTAGGTAATTCAATAACATCACCCATTGGCGTAAAAACATAAATAGTATCCTTTAAAACATCTTCTTTAACGGAATCAACAAACTCCTCATCACTTTCTTCATTTTTTAGTTCCATAATAACTCTAAAAAATTGTAGTTTTTGTTCCATTTCACTTTGCATATTAGATTTTCCTTCTTTATATGACCAGTGTGATGCAATACCATTTTCTGCTACTTTGTCCATTTCATAAGTTCTTATTTGAATTTCAAATAATTGTCCATCAATTCCAAATACTGTTGTATGCAAAGATTGATACATATTTGTTTTTGGCATAGCGATATAATCTTTAAAACGTTTAGGAATTGGTCTAAATTTAGAATGAATTAATCCTAAAGCTTGGTAACATTCAGCTTCTGTATCAACAAACACTCTTAAAGCTAACAAATCGTAGATTTCATTAAATGACTTACCTTTATCTAGTTTATTATAAATACTATAAATACTTTTACTTCTTCCTTTAATTTCATGTTTTACGCCGTGTTCATTTAATATTTTTGAAACGCTTTCCATCATTTCCACAATGTAATTATCTCTTTCTACTTTTGTCTTATTTAATTTTTCGACGATCTGATAATAAACATCAGGTTTTAAGTATCTTAAAGATAAATCCTCTAATTCTGATTTAATACTATTGATTCCCAAGCGATGAGCAATTGGTGTAAAAATGTCTAGAGTTTCTTTAGCATTAGCTTTTTGACGTTTTTCGGATAATGCCCATAATGTTCGCATATTATGTAACCTATCAGCTAATTTTAAAATAATAACCCTTACATCTTCAGTTAACCCTACTAATATTTTCCTTTGATTAGCAATTGTTGCTTCCGTATCACCACTAAAATTTATTTTATTAATTTTGGTAATACTTTCAACTAATTTAGCTACTTCTTGCCCAAATTTTTCTTCTAATTCTTCTTTTGTGACATTACAATCTTCAATTGTATCATGTAATAATGCCGCTTCAATAGTCTTACTATCCGCATGAATATCACTTAAGATATAAGCTACATTTAAAGGATGCATTATATAATCTTCTCCACTAATTCGTTTCTGACCTTTATGCTTTTCTTTAGCAAATATATAAGCTTTTTTTATTTCTTCTAATTCTTCTTGATTCTTAATATATTTCTGTAATTTTTTATACAATTGTTCAAAATTACTAATTTTTGTTACTTTCATTTATATCACTCTTCTTTAAAATAAACTTCTCTTGCTTTTAAATTTAACTTTTGCTTTAAATAGCCATCGATAATAGCATCATCGACATTTAAAACATCACTTACCATTTCGTATAAAGATAAGTTATTAGCTTTTTTCCATTTTACCTCTTTTAAATAATTCCATATATCTTCTATTTTTATATAGTTATAACCACTTCTTATCATTTCTCTTCTTTTAGTGTTTAAAGCTGGTTTTAGACGATTATATAATTCTTCTAAACTTGTAAATTCAATATCCATAAAATTCACCCCTTTAAATATTTTGAAGAATTCATACATATATTATATAAGAAAATTTAATATTTTTAAAGGTGATTTATGAAAAAAAATAAATTTATTATGGCAACAATTATTTTAATCATTGGTGGCTTTATTACCAAAATTTTAAGTATGATCATTAAAATAGTTATGACAAGATTAGTCGATACAGAAGGTATTGGCTTATATATGCTAGTAAATCCAACTTTTATGTTATTTATTGCTATTTGTACATTAGGTCTTCCTACTGCTATATCGAAATTAGTATCTGAAGATAAAAGAAATAATAAAAAATTAGTTTTTTCTGGTGTTTTGATTTCAATAATAATTAATATTATAATTATGTCAATTATTTTATTAAGTGGAAGATTTATTGCCAATAATTTATTACATGAACCTCGCAGTTATTATTCAATTATTGCCATTGGTTTAGTCTTACCCTTTATTTCAATATCAGGAATATTAAGAGGTTATTTTTTCGGTAAGCAAAAAATGATTCCCCATGTTATTTCCAATATTACTGAAGACATTACAAGATTAATTAGTATTATTATATTTACCCCTTTATTTTTAATGAAAGGTTTAGAATACGCTGTTAGTTTCTTGATTTTATCTAATATTATTAGTGAATTAACTTCTATTATTATTTTATTCTTTTTCCTACCTAAAAATTTTAAATTAGTGAAAAAGGATATTACACCTAATTTGAATAATATTAAAGATATTCTAGAGATAAGTTTACCTACTACTGGTAGTCGTTTAATTGGAACTATCGGAGCTTTTTTTGAACCAATTATTTTAACATTTTTTCTAGTTAAAGCTGGTTTTTCTAATCAATATATTTTAACTGAATATGGAGTTTTAAATGGTTATGTTATGCCATTAATTTTATTACCTTCTTTTTTTACTGGCGCTATTTCTCAAGCCTTACTTCCTATTGTTAGTCAGGGATATAGTAATAAAAAATATAAATATGTTAAAAACAAAATAAAACAAGCTTTATTCTTTTCTTTATTAATTGGTATTCCAGCAACACTTATATTTGTTTTAATTCCAGATATACCTTTAAAATTAATCTTTAACACTAATCAGGGAATTAATTATATCAAAATTTTAGCACCTATTTGTCTACTTCACTATATTCAGGCACCATTAACTTCAACTTTACAAGCGATTGGAAAATCTAATAATGCTATGATAGGCACATTAATCGGTATGATTTTAAGGACGATTTGTTTAATTGTTTGTTGTAATATGGGATTAGGTTTATGGAGTTTAGTAATAGCTAGTAGTATAAATATTATTTATGTAACTATTCATCATATTATCGACGTTAGAAAATATATATATAAAGTTTAAAATATTTTATCGAGATATTTAAATTATCAATGTTTAGATTTAATCTTTTAATCATAAAATGAAAACTTTTATTTTTTATACTAGCGTCATTATCATATATCAAATAATTTTGATAAGATTTAGTATTTCATTAATTAATATTTTATAAACTAGTCTATCTTTAATATAGGAGCATCGATTTTTCTTTCTAAACTATTCATATTTTATTTTCTAATTAGTATATAACTACAAATATTCTTTTAAAAAAAAGCTGTTGCTTAATACAACAGCTTAAATAATTAATGTATAGCCTTTATAATTTGTTTAAGAATGACTACTAAGTTTTGTATATGAAATTCATCCAGATGAACCATGCAAGAATCGTCCTAACAAAGACATCATTAATTCACTTCAGAAGGTAATTCTAAGAAAAAACCAATCCTTTCTTTTAAAAGCAGTATTTAATGTTATATATAAACTATTCTTTTTTACCGGTTCTGCCTCATCAACAGAAATCTAAAACCACCCCATTAGTATTATTAGCATTGTTATTCCAATAGTCGAAAGTATTAACATTGTAAAATTGGCCACTATCTTCAGGCAAGGCCGAGCGAAGCCACCAAATAGTGTTACTTCCATTATAAGTTTTTATAGCACCAACATAATTATCAGGTGTGACACCAATATTATTATAATAATCCAACTGTCGTGTATAATTATCACTTGTGTCGTAACCATATTTTTCCCATATTTCCTTGGTGGCTAATAAATATAATTTATCAGTCGATGTGTAATTAGTTGTAGTTTCAGTACCATGACTAGATACTACTTTGGTGTCTATAATAACACTTTTTAAATCAGTCGATAAAGCACTATATATATTATTATTGACAAAATCATACATCTCACTTTCTGGCCAACTTAAAGCTGGTAATCCCATTTCGTGAGTAGTTATAATATCGACAAATTCTATTACAAAACCACAAGCTGTTTGGGAAAAATCAGAGCTTAAACATTCAGTTGGTGTTGACATATTAGCTATTCTTACTGTAAATGTACCATAACCTGATACTTCGACTTCTTTAGTATCTCCTACATTATAAGTTTCAGCAGCTAATCCTGCATTTACTATTGCTGCTATTGTTTCCCATGAATCTTCGGCAAATGATATCGATTCTGGCAAATTAGGCTTTACAATAACACATTCACTATCATATTCAAATATATATTGGTTATAATTTGTTTCCCAATAATACCAAACACAACCGGATAATTCCTCATTAGTCACAGGATTTATAATCGGTGTCTCTAAAAAGCCTTTACTTTGAATTTCACTTAAATAAAGGGCTTGTTTTTCAGTTGGATAACCTAAATCATTCTCTATGCTATAACGATGTGCGGCTTCTTCGATTGAATCAATTGTTCTTTCTAATGATTTCTCCCGACTATTTTTTATAGCATTATCTATGATGGGAAATGTTATTAAAGCAATTACTACTAGTATTATTAACACTCCCAATAATTCAATTAAAGTAAATCCATTATTTAGTAAACGCCCTTCATTTTTGCTATGTACTCTTTCATTTTCACTTTTCCCCATTTTTCATTACCTCTATTTTATCTATATTAATTTTATCCTATTTTACGTTATTAGTCAATGTTTAAACAAAAGAAAAATTGTACAAAATTAAGTACAATTAATCTAATATTTCATAA
>CALVVR010000027.1 GCA_944363915.1 uncultured Bacilli bacterium
TAAAATGCAATTACTTCAGGCATAACATAAGTAATAATATACTCATGATAATTATCATAAAAAGGATTTATAACTTTTTCTAATTCTTCATCAGAAATATCTTCATCAGTACATTTTCTAATCATAATATTCCTCCAATTCTTTGTATTAATCACTTAAAAATTAATTTTTTGCAACAATTTATGTCAATTTATTTTAAAAATCAACAAATTATGTTATAATTATTATAGTAAGGAAAGTAAGGAGAAATGATATGAGGGAAAAGAATGAATTGTTAGCTTCAGCAAAGTTAACATCAAAAGGACAAATTACTATTCCGAAGATTGTTCGAGAAACATTAAATATTGAAGAAGGAGATTCTGTGATTTTTTACTTGGATGGAAAAAATAATATTAAGATTTCAAATAGAAAAGATTGCAAAGTCACTCCAGATAATGATAAAGAACAAGTGGTAGTGAAGAGAGGTAATAAGTAATGAGTAATATAACAAAAATAGTTAGTGAAAAAGCTTCATTGATATGGAGCATAGCAGATAAATTGGTAGGTGTATATAAACCACACGAATATGGAGATGTTATTCTGCCTTTGACAGTATTAAAAAGATTTGATTCAGTTTTATCTGATACAAAAAATAAAGTTTTAGAAATGGCCAAAAAATATCCTGAAACATTTGCAAAAAGAGATTTTATTCTTAAAGAAACCGCAGGGCAAAAATTTTATAATACTTCAAAATATGATTTTAAAAAGTTGTTAGACGATCCAGATAATATTGAAGAAAACTTCTATAATTATATAAATGGATATTCAGATGAAGTTAAAGATATTATTAAAAATTTTGATTTAAATAAGCAAATTGAAAAAATGGCTGGTAATGAAATTTTATATCAAGTAATAGATACATTTAATTCTGAAAAAGCAAATTTACATCCAAACTATGTTTCAAATATTGAAATGGGATATATATTTGAAGAGATAATAAGAAGATTTAATGAACTTTCAAATGAAGAAGCAGGGCAACACTATACACCAAGAGAAGTTATCGAATTAATGGTTAATTTAATATTTGAAGATGAAGAAGATTTAGCAGATTCTTCAAAGATAAAAACAGTATATGATGGAGCCTGTGGAACGGGTGGAATGCTTACTGCTAGTATGGAATATGCCAAAAAATTAAATTCATCATCAAGAATGTTATGCTATGGACAAGAATTAAACGCTCAAACATATGCTATTTGTAAAGCGGATATGTTAATTAAAGGAGAAGATTCTAATAATATAAGACATGGAAATACCTTATCTGGAGATTTATTTCCAGGTGAAACTTTTGATTATATTATAATGAATCCACCATTTGGAATTGAATGGAAAAATGAAAAAGCTGCAGTATTAAAAGAAGCAGAAAAGGGTAGTGATGGAAGATTCCCAGCAGGAACACCGGCAATATCTGATAGTCAATTATTGTTTTTACAGAATGCGGTATCTAAAATGAAACCAGAGGGATCAAAAATTGCAATAGTTCATAATGGATCAGCACTATTTAAAGGAGATGCTGGATCAGGAGAATCTGAAATAAGAAGATATGTTATAGAAAACGATTTGTTAGATTGTATTATTCAATTACCAAATGATATGTTTTATAATACAGGAATAGCAACTTATATTTGGATTCTATCAAATAAAAAACCAGGTCATAGAGTTGGCAAAGTACAATTGATAAATGCATCAGAATTTTATAACAAAATGAGAAAGAATTTAGGAAGTAAAAGAAACGAATTGTCAAAAGAACATATTGATAATATAACTAAAATATATGGCGATTTTGTTGAAAATGAATATTCAAAGATATTTGAAAACGAATATTTTGGATACAGAAAAGTAACAGTTTTACAACCAGAATTAAATGACGATGGAACACCAAAGAAAAATAAAAAAGGAGAATACATCCCTAATAAAGAATTAACAGATACCGAAAATATTCCACTTCAAGAAACGATTGAAGAATACATGAATAGAGAAGTAATTCCATTTTCTAAATACGCATATATTGATGAATCTAAAACCAAGATAGGATATGAAATATCTTTTACTAAATATTTTTATAAATATCAAGAACCTCGTAAAACTGAAGATATAATGAATGAAATTCTTGAACTCGATAAAAAACTTGATGGTGTTTTAAAGGAGCTGCAAGAATATGAGTAGAGTTTTAGTTGATAGTGGAATTGACTGGATAGGTAAAATACCAGCCAATTGGAATATACAACCATTAGGATTATATTTAAAAGAAAGAAAAGAAAAGGTATCTGACATTGATTATGAACCGCTATCTGTCACCAAAAATGGTATTGTTCCACAACTTGAAAATGCAGCTAAATCGGATGCTCATGATCAGCGTAAAAAAGTTTGTAAATTTGATTTTGTTATTAATTCAAGATCTGATAGAAAGCAGTCGTGTGGACTTTCATATTTAGAAGGTAGTGTATCATTAATTAATACTGTTTTAAAAATATATAATTATTATCCAGAATATATTAAATATGCTTTAGACAACAATATGTTTTCTGAGGAATTCTATCGAAATGGGCATGGTATAGTAGCTGACCTATGGACAACAAAGTATTCTGAGATGAAACATATTAGAATTCCTGAGCCAAACTATGATGAACAGAAAAATATAGCAAATTTTCTAGATAAGCAAAGCACTAAAATAGATGAGATAATTAATGACAATAATCGGGAAGTTGAACTATTAGAGGAATATAAAAGAACAATTTTGAAAAATGAATTAGGAAATAAAGTTGGTTCAAAGAAGTACAGAATTAAAAATATAGCAAATTTAAAAGGAAGGATTGGATGGCAAGGATTAACAACAGCGGATTATATAGAAGAAGGACCGTATTTAATAACCGGAGTTGATTTTAATGAAAGCAAGGGTTCAATTAATTGGGAATCATGTGTTCATATAAGTGAAGAACGATACGAAGAAGCACCAGAAATACATGTGTTGCCAAATGATTTGCTAATAACAAAGGATGGTACTATTGGTAAATTAGCAATAATTAGTGAGAATAGAGAAGCATCATTAAACAGTGGTGTTATGTTAATTAGAATAAAGGATAAATCTGTTTGCAATGTAAAGTATTTATATTATTTACTTAAATCGGATTACTTTTGGGATTGGTATAATAGTAGCCAGAGGGGTAGTTCAACGATAAAACATCTTTATCAAGAACAATTTTATAATTTTTCGTTCTTTTTACCAGATTTAGCACATCAGGAAAAAGTAATAAAAAAGATAGATGATCAATTTTTTAAATTAGATCAAGTAATAAATTATAGAAAACAAATAATAGAAAAATTAGAAGAATATAAAAGATCACTCATATACGAATGTGTGACAGGAAAAAGAGAGGTGTAGTATGGAAACTCAAGAAAAAAATTTTGAAGAATCAATTGAAAAATATTTAGTTACTAAAGGTGGATATCATATTAGTGATGGATTAGGATATGATAGATTAAAAGGATATAATCCTAAAGTATTAATTGATTTTATTGCATCTACTCAAAACAAAAAATGGATGAAATTAATGTCTATCCATGGTGAATATACTAAAGATTATTTCTTAAAAAAAGTTGAAGAACAGATAAAGGAACATGGATTACTTTCTACTTTAAGAGATAAAATTAAACTTGATGGAATGGAATTCAGATTGGTGTTTTTTAAGCCAGAAACATCAATGAACCCAGAATTAGAAGAATTATATGATGGAAATATATTAGAATGTGTAAGACAATTACATTATTCTATGGACAATGAAAATAGTGTTGATATAACTCTATTTGTAAATGGATTTCCAATTGTAATAATGGAATTAAAAAATCAATATACAGGACAAGATATAAATAATTCAATTCATCAATTTAAATTTGATAGAGACCCAGAAGAACCAATATTTAGATTTAATGAGAGAAGCTTAGTATATTTTGGTGTTGATTTGTTTGAATGTGTAATGACTACTAAACTTGCTAAAGGTGGTACATATTTCTTGCCATTTAATCAAGGATCTAATGGTGCCGGAAATGTTGGTGGCGCAGGTAATCCAAATAATCAAGATGGATTTGGAACTGCATACTTGTGGGAAAAAGTTTTATGCAAAGAATCATTGTTAGAAATATTACAAAAATATATGCATTTAGATTATGAACCAACAAAATCATGGAGAACAGGAAAAATGATATTTCCTAGATATCATCAATTAGATGCTGTAACAAAACTTGTTGCAGATGCTAAAGAAAATGGTAGTGGTAAAAATTATTTAATCCAGCATAGTGCAGGATCAGGAAAATCAAATTCAATAGCATGGCTTGCATATAGACTATCTTCATTACATGATAATGATGATAATAAAGTGTTTGACTCAGTAATCGTTGTTACAGATAGAAAAGTATTAGATAGCCAACTACAAAATACAATTTATCAGTTTGATCACGTACCAGGAACAGTAGTTAAAATAGATAAAGGAAAGACTTCAAAAGATTTATTAGAAGCAATTAATGATGGTAAAAAAATAATAATTACTACATTACAAAAATTTCCAAGAATATATACAGAAATAAATAGTGTAGATAAGAAATTTGCAGTTATAGTTGATGAAGCTCATTCCTCTCAAACTGGAGCAAGCGCTTCCAAATTAAAAGAAGGATTAGGAAATATTGAAGAAGTATTAGAAGAATACGCTAGAAACGAATTGACTGAAGAAAACAATAGAGTAGAAGATGATGATCTTTTAATGAATGAGTTGGCTTCTCATGGAGATCATTCTAATATGTCGTTCTTTGCTTTTACTGCAACACCAAAAGATAAGACACTACAAATATTTGGAACTAAATATCCAGATGGCAGTTATAGACCATATCATGTATATTCAATGCAACAAGCAATTGAAGAAGGATTTATTCTTGATGTATTAAAAAATTATATGACATATGATATGTATTATAAAATTGTTAAAAGTGCGGCGGAAGATCCAGAAGTTAAAACTTCAAAGGGTATGAAAGCAATAGCAAGATATGAATCATTACATCCACATAATTTAAGCCAAAAAGCTGCAATAATGATAGAACATTTTTTGAATACAACAAGATATAAAATTGGTGGAAAAGCTAAAGCAATGGTGGTTACATCATCTAGATTACATGCAGTAAGATATTTAAAAGAATTTAGAAAATATATTAAAGATCATAAAATAACAGATGTTGATGTTTTAGTAGCTTTCTCAGGTGATTTAAATGATGACGGAGAAATAGTAAGTGAAGAAAAATTAAATATTGATTATAAAGGAAATAATGAACATATTAAAGAAAATCAATTACCAAAGAGATTTAATGAATCATATAATGTATTAATTGTTGCAGAAAAATATCAAACAGGTTTTGATGAACCTTTATTACATACAATGTTTGTTGATAAGCCTTTATATGGTGTAAAAGCAGTTCAAACTCTTTCGAGATTAAATAGAACATGTCCCGGTAAGACAGATACATTTGTGCTTGATTTTGTTAATACTGCTGATGAGATTAGAGATTCATTCCAACCATATTATCAAGCTACTAATTTAACAGAAGGTGTGGATCCAAATAATGTTTATGCAATCTATAAAAGAGTAGAAGCATATAGATTATTCTCTGAGGATGAAGCTCTTGAGTTTGCTAAAGTATATTATAGTGGTAAAGAAGATATGTCTAAACTTAATTTCTATTTATATCCTGCTAGAAAAAAATATATGGATATGAAAAAAGAGGATCAAAGAGAGTTTAAGTCTATTCTTCAAGCATTTATTAGAAGTTATGGATTTGTAGTTCAAGTGGCTAGAATGATGGATAAAGATATTCAAAGTAAGTATATTTTCTGTAAATATCTAAATAAAACATTACCTAAAGAACATGAAACAGTAATTGATTTAGACGATAAAATTGAACTTGAATATTATAGATTAGAAAAGAAATTTGAGGGATCTATTGAATTAACTTCTGAAGATGGAGAACTTAATCCACCAAAGGGTATGATAGGCAAGAAAGAAGAAGAGAAAGAACCATTAAGCGTTCTTGTTGATAAAATAAATCAAAGATACAAAACTAATTTTACTAATATGGATAAAGTTATGGAACAAATTACACAAGATTTCTTGGATGATGAAGAAATGGTAAATCTTGCTAAGCATAACGATCCGGAGTCATTTAGAAAAGTGTATAATGATGAATTCCAAAGAAAAGCATTTAAGAGATATCAACAAAATACTGATATGTTTGAAAAGATGATGTCAGAACCAGGATATATGGAAGACTTTATGACAAGTATGTTTAAATTTATTTATGATAAATTAAAGAATAAAGGAGAAAAAGATGATTAGACATGTAGAACAAAAATCAGTTTCTCAAGTATTACCTGATGATAAAATAATTTATAAAATTCCAAAATATCAAAGAAAGTATACTTGGGGACAAAATGAATGGGACTTACTATTCAATGATGTTATTGAAAATGATGAGGGATACTTCTTAGGATCAACAATTTGTGTTGCTTTACCAGGTAGTGCTTTTGGAGCCACTTATCTTGAAGTTATAGATGGACAACAAAGAATGACATCTTTATCTATTCTTTTATCTGTATTATACACAAAACTATTAAAACATAAAGATGAATTAGATATAGATAGTATGACTGATTTAAATAATATTAAAAGGCAATTAGCGTATAAGCAAGATGATAAATATGTTCCAAGATTACAGTTGCAAATACAAGATAATAATCAAGCTGATTACAATTTCTTATTATATGAATCTGGTATTATAGAAAATGCTGAATTTCCACTTTATGCAGGTAACAGAAAGATATATAAAGCAGCACGTTATTTTGATAAGTTAATAACGAATTTTTTACAATCTGAAGATCCTGAAAATGTATATCGCGGATTAAAAGCAGATAGTGAAATAAAAACTTTATTAAATTTGGTTAGAAGATTTAACAGTGCAATTTTAGTTGTCATTGAGGTGGATAATCACAAAGATGCATACATGCTATTTGAGTCATTAAATAATCGAGGTGTTCCTTTAACTGCGATAGATTTAATTAAAAACCTACTTATTTCAACTTCAGAAAGAGATGGTAAGTCAGATGAATGTTATGACCGTTGGACTAAAATTCAAAAGAACCTAGGAGAAGAATATTCTGTTCAAGAAAGATTTTTTAGACAATACTATAATGCTTTTATAGAAGAATTAAACAAACCTTTTGTTACTCCAGAAAGCACGAAAAAATATCCATTAGCATATTTAGCAACAAAAACTACATTAATGGATATATATGAACAATTAATAAAAAAAGATTATAATAAATTTATTGATGATATAGAACACGCATCAGATAATTACGCAATCATAATTAATAACTCTGATAAGAAAACATATTATGCTGGTGAGCTATTAAATCTTGAAAGAGTTCAGGGAGCACCTGGATATTTATTACTTCTTTATTTAGAAAACAATAAGGATATACTAAATATTAAAGATAACAATATGAAAGATATTATTAAATTATTAGTATCATTCTTTGTTAGAAGAAATATAACAGATATTCCAAATACAAGAAATTTAACAAAAATATTTATGGATATAATCGCATCAATTAAAGAAAATAGAAATGATACAGTTTATAATATATGTAGGAATAAACTAATTTCTGAATCAGCCCCAGATAGTTTATTTGAAGAAAAATTGAGAGGACCATTATATGATTTGAATGATACTGCAACAAGATTTATTTTATGCCATATAGAAGCTCAGCATACTACAAAAGAAATATATACTGATTTATGGTCAAGAGATAATAGTAATAAATATATTTGGACAATTGAACATATATTTCCAGAAGGTCAAAAAATACCAAAAGAGTGGATTGATATGATAGCCGATGGGGACGAAGAACTTGCATATGAATATTTAAATAAATACGTTCACACATTAGGTAATTTGACTATTACAGGGTATAATTCTAATTTGAGTAATTATGATTTTGAAAAGAAAAAATATAGAAAAAATCAAGATGGAAAAGATATAGGATATACAAATGGATTATACTTAAATAATGATGTAGTTAGTGAAGATAAATGGACTGTTGAGAAAATAAATAATAGAACTGATAAGTTAGTAGCAACTGCTTTAGAATTATTTAAATTATAATTGTATTATAAAAGCCCAGAAAAGTTAATTCTGAGCTTTTTTGCTTGATAAAAAAGTAATTTTTGTTGCAACAATTATAATTCTATGTAAATCATCAATTTCAATATATCCCTTAATACTAATTAAATCGTTTTCTTTAATATAATCATTTAATTCTTTTTGGAAATCTTTTGAGATATTTATTCTGACGATTTGATGATTTTCTAGACCTTCGACCTTTAAAAGTAATTCTTCGTCTTCAATGCCTTTAAAGCATCCAGAAATAACAACACTATTAACCATAATATCCTCCTTTTTAATAGTTGTTGTATTAATCACTTAATTATTGAAATTAGTCAAGTAATTTATGGTATAATAATTATTAAATTTTGGGGGCGATATAATGAGTCGAAGATATAGAAGTAAAAGTTATAATGGAAGAGGATTAGTAAGTATAGCAAGTTATTTGATTAGACAGTTTTGTTTTCCTAATCCGTTTTCTAATATAGTTAAAGACCCTAATATGGCTACAATTGTTAACTGGATATGTGGTGGTATTTTTATTCCTCTTGCTTATGCTTTAACACACACGTGGTATAATGGTGGAGCAAAGTCAATTGGAAGTTTTGGATTCTTTATTAATTATGCAATCCTAACAGGTTTATTTTTATTGATAACTAAATTTATAACTAATCTTTATTTGGTAGCATTTCTATTCATTTTAGGGTATGCTATATTGTGTATAATTGAAAGTAAATTATTTGGAGAAAAGTATTCATTTTAAGAGTTAGTATAATAGGTACTAATTCTTTTTTTAGGTACAATTTAGGTACAAAAATACTAAAAAACCACGGTAAATGACGGTTTATGACAATATAAAAAGGCCCATATTTAAAGGGTTTAATACAATTTGGTCTCTTCTAACTGAAGAGAGCAGGACCCCCTGAAGGAGCCGAAAGGCTCCACTTTTTGTTTGTTTTAAAGTATTTGAGTTTACTCAATTATTTTAGAGTTACTTTTGTGATTTTAAATTTAATGTAATATTAAAATTAATTCAGAATAATTGAATTAATTTTTTTGTTAATAATATTTATAAATGATAAGATAAAGCTTATATTTATTACTAAAATAGACAAATGTGAAAACTTTGTGAAATTAGCACTCACAACTTGACTTTGCTAATATATGGTGCTATAATCATAATGTAAGAAAAAAAGAGTATCTTACATGGTATAATTATTCATATTTGTGCTATCCTAATCGTATAACACATTGAGGAAGGAAGATGATATATATGATGATGTTACCAAGAAGAAATGAGTTTAATTTGTTAGATGATATTTTTGGAGATTTGAACTATGCCGAAAATAAAATAATGAAGACTGATATAAAAGAACATAAAAATCATTATTCAATAATGGTTGATTTGCCAGGATATAATAAAGATGATATTAAAATATCTATCGAAGATGGATATTTGACTATCAGTGCAACTATGAACAAAGAAGATGAAGAAAAAGAACATGGCAAATTTGTTAGACGTGAAAGATATTTTGGCGAATGTTCAAGAAGCTTCTATGTTGGCGATGATGTTGAAGTAGAAGATATTAAAGCTTCATTTAAAAATGGTACTTTAAATCTTGAAATTCCTAAAAAAGAACAAAAACAAGTATCTGAAAAGAAATATGTTCAAATCGAAGACTAAGCATCAATTTAGATGCTTTTTTTGTTGATTTATTTGTTTTGCTGTGATATATTATTAATGAGTTAATTTTAATATTAGCTCATTTGTGATTTAAATTTTTATATGAACAAAGGTTATTGAACCCCAAATTATATGAAAAAGATAATATTAATAGGAAAATATTGGGAGGTTCATATGAAAGATAAGGTCAAAGACTATTTAAGTCACAATAAATCGAAGAATTTTAACGAATTACTTTTTTCTTATATAGATCGAAGTGGTTTTAAAGATTCTGAGATTTACAAAAAAGTTGGTATAGATAGAAAATTATTTTCTAAAATAAGATGTAATAACAATTATATTCCAAGAAAGAATGTAATTATCAAATTATGTTTAGCTTTAGGTTTAAACAGGGACGATTTTAATAAATTATTAAATAGTGCTGGTTATTCCTTGAGCAACAACAAAAATTTTGATTTAGTTATTTCATATTGTTTGGATAATAATATTTATGACATTTATGTTATAAATGACTATTTATACACTTATGCAAGTGCTGTTTTATAACAGTATTTTTTTGTCGCTTTTTTCGCGACCATTTATATTATTTTATATAGTAAAATGAGTTGTAGAAAGAGGGAGTGACTATGAGAACTAATATTTCAGCGTTAATGAATTCAATATCTGAAACAGAAAGAAACTTAAATAATATTTGTTATAACATCAAAAGTTATTCATTTAATACTTCGATTGAAGAATTAGATGGTAAAGTTAATATCATCGAGGATAATAAGGCCGATTTTGAGTTTAATTTAAACGAACTTGAAAAAAGTAATAAAGCGCTTTCAAAATTAAAAGCTATGCTTTATGAAAAAAACAATGAGTTTAAATTAAGTGACGGAAGAACCATTCAACAGGCGATTGTTGACAACGTCAATCTTCGTAAGCTTAAGAATAGTTATGAACAATTATTACTAATCAAAAACACTAAAAAAAGATATACGGAAGTCAACAATTCTTATTTTGAATGTAGAACGATCAATTTTGATCCTATTCAAATTAGAAAAAGATTAGATGAAATTGATGCTATGATTCAAAAAACTGATTTTGAAATATCTAAGCTTAATTCGGTAGAATTTGAAATATAATTCTAGTTGTGGTTTCACTAAGTTAGTTTGTGAATTAAATTGAATATAAAGTTTCAAGCCATAGTGTTTCATTTTGACATTTTTAAATATTAATTTATTTTTATTTTATTAATTATTATTTAAAATTAGAATTTAGTATTATTTAAAAATTATTTTTAATAGTTTAATATATGGAAAAAATTAAAAATTTTATAGGATATTATAGGATATAATTGTCAAAATGGAACACAGCTACTTATCTTGTGATTGTATTAACTTTCACAAATAAGTAGTTTTTTTATGGTTACTAGATGTGTTAAAATATTATTAGTGATACTTATAAAAGGAGTTAAATATGTTAGAAGTTAATATAATGCTTGATAAGCTACAGAAATCAAGATTTCGCAGTAGTTTTAAATTAAAAGAAAAAGAAAAACTATATGTGAAAGAAAAAGGACTAGAAACAATAAAAGAACATGCTTATGATTTTATTAATAAAAGATTAGCGCCTTCATTTATATTAAACGATGGCAAACAAACGCCAATGAAAGGACATCCTGTTTTTATTGCCCAACACGCAACAGCCACTTGCTGTCGTAATTGTTTATATAAATGGTATAAAATACCTAAAAATAGACAATTAAGTGAAAAAGAAGTAGACTATATAGTTAATATAATTGTGGAATGGATAAAACGAAATGATTGAAACATTATTTTAGATATTATATAATAAATATGAGGAGTCGTATGAATAAAAAAATAAAAGAATTAATTAAAGGTAGCGATAAAAAAACATTAGCAGTTTATTTTATTTTAAGATTTTTGGTAATTGTGGTAATGATTATCCAAATTTTCCACCGTAATTGGCAAGATGTTTTTCTTTGTTTTTTAACTTTAACATTATTTATTATTCCGTTTTTTATTGATAGAAAACTTAAAATAGATTTACCAACTCCGTTAGAAATAATTATTTTATTATTTATCTTTTCAGCGGAAATATTAGGAGAAATTCAAAACTTTTATGGTCAGATTCCTTATTGGGATACGATGTTACATACGATTAATGGATTTTTATGTGGTGCAATTGGCTTTTCAATGATTGATATTTTAAACCGTAATGAGAAATTACACATCACCCTAACGCCTATTTTTGTGGCTTTTGTTGGTTTTTGTTTTTCAATGACAATTGGCGTATTATGGGAGTTTTTCGAGTTTAGTGGCGATCGATTATTAAATATGGATATGCAAAAGGACCGGATTGTCGAAACCGTCTCAACTGTTTATTTAAATCAAGAAGGTAAAAATGTACCGGTTGTTATCGAAAATGTCGACCATACAACTATCTATTATTTAGAAAATAATGAAATGAAGGAAATAACAATTGACGGATATTTAGATATTGGAATAATTGATACTATGAAAGATTTATTAGTTAATTTTATCGGTGCTGTTTGTTTTTCTTTTATTGGATACTGGTATATTAAAAATCGTGATAAATATAAATTGGCGGGGAATTTTATTCCTACATTAAGAAAATAGTTGACCTAAAGTTAGCTTTATGATGTATTATAAAATAGAGGTGAAATTATGAAAACATTAATAGTTTATTATTCTTATACTAATAATACTGAAAAAGTAGCTAAAAGAATAGCTGAATTAAAAAAATACGATATTTTAAAATTAGAACCTTTAATTGATTATTCAACTGATTATCAAAAAGTAGTTGATGAAGAAGAAGCTAAAATGGATAGTGAGGAAATTGTTGAATTAAAACCAATAAATGTTGATTTAAATCAATATGATAGAATTATTTTAGGAACACCAGTTTGGTGGTACACAATGGCACCTGTTGTTAGAAGTTTTCTTAGTGGTAATAATTTAAACGGTAAGAAAGTAATTGCTTTTATTACTAATGGAGGTTGGCTAGGTCACACTGTTGAAGATATAAAAAAATATTGTGAAGTTGAAAGCTATATTAATCTAAAATTCAATGGTGATAAAATTCAAAATGAAAAGTCACTATCAGATTGGATAAATAGTTTATAGATAAAAAAGCGTTTTATTCGCCTTTTTTTTATGATATAATTATTGTATAAGTAGGTGAGTTATGTTTAAAAAAAAGTTTAAAAAATCAAAACCATCTTTATTGAAAAGTTTTTACTATGCTTTTCAAGGAATTAAAGTTAATATATTGACAGAAAGAAATTTGGCTATTCATTTTTTAGTTATGTTACTAGTTATAGTATGTGGCTTTGTTTTTAAAATAAGTGTAACTGAATGGTTAATATGTATTTTATTATTTGGTTTTGTTATCACTTTAGAACTTATGAATACAGCTATTGAGACCGCTATTGATATTTGTATGCCGGAGATTAATCCAAAAGCAAAATTAGCTAAAGATACTTCAGCTGGAGCAGTATTAGTAGTAGCAATAGTTGCTGTTGTTATAGGAATAATAATTTTTGGTCCAAAAATATTGGATTTAATAATTAAATAAGGAGAAATTTTATGATTAATCAAACAATTTTTAGAGCTTATGATATTAGAGGTATTTATGAAGAACAAATAACTGATGAAACGGCTTATATTTTAGGTAAAAGTTTTGGTAGTTATGTTAAATTAAGAGGTAAAACTGAAGTTTTAGTAGGCTATGATAACAGATTATCTTCACCAGCTTTAGCAGAAAATTTAATTAAAGGATTGTTAGAAAGTGGTGTTGATGTAACTAGTTTAGGATTAGTTACGACACCAATGTATTATTTTGCTAGACAACATTTAAATAAATGGGCAGCTATTATGATTACTGCTTCACATAATCCAAGTAATCATAATGGATTTAAAATTTCTTTTGATGAAAATGGCAATGCTGCTGGTGAAGAAATTATTGCTTTTAGAGATTTTACGAATAAAGGAGATTTTTCAACTGGTGAAGGTAAATTAAGTACTTATGATATAAAAGATGAGTATATTAATTTAATCGTTAATAATTTAAAAATAAATAAGAACATTAAAGCAGTTTTCGACTGTGGTAATGGAACAGTTTCTATTATTATTAAAGAAATATTGGACAAACTAAATATTACCTATGATTTATTATATTGTGATAGTGATCCAACTTTCCCAAATCATCACCCAGATCCTTCAGTTAGCGAAAATTTAGTTGATATTCAAAAAAGATTAGTCGAGCTGGGATATGACATTGGTATTGCAATGGACGCTGATGGTGATCGGGTTAGAATTATCGATGAGAAAGGTAATATTGTTAATTCGGATATTTATATGATCATTATGTATCGTTATTTGAATAAAAACTTAAAGGTGCGCAAAGCCTTATATGATGTTAAATGTTCTAAAGCTTTGATTGATGAACTTGAAAAATTAGATTTAGAACAAATTATGTATCGAACTGGAAATTCTTATATGTATCGTAAAATGCACGAGCAAAATTTAGATTTTGCTGGTGAATATTCGGGACATATGTGGTTTGGTGATAGATTCTATGGTTTTGATGATGGATTATATGCAGGACTTAGAATGATCGAAGTATTGTCTAATACTGATAAAAAAATGTCTGAATTATATAATGATATAAATGTTTATTATTCGACTGACGAATTAAAAATAAATACTACTGAAGAAAATAAGTATAAAATAGTTGAAGCAGTAAAAAAATACGTAATAAGTAAAAATTATAAATATAATGATATTGATGGTATTAGAGTTGAATTTGAAGATGGCTGGGCATTGATTAGATTTTCTAATACTGGACCAGTGATAAGTGTGAGATTTGAAGCTAGTAGTAATGAAAGATTAAAAGAAATCACTGCTGAATTTATGGCAATAATAAATAAAATGATTTAGCTTATTCAAAATGAATAAGTTTTCATTTGCTTAAAAGCATATTATATAGTATAATCATATAATGAAAAAGGAAATATATTAGAAAAAGGTGAAACTATGATAGAAAGATTAAAAACAATTGAAGGAAGATACAATGAAATTAATAATGAATTGATGAAACCTGAAATTGTTTCTGATATTAAAAAAACAACCGAATTATCAAAAGAACAAGCTAGTTTACAAGAAGCTTATGATGCCTATCAAGAATATAAAAAATTGAGTTCTGACATTGAAGAAGCGAAAGAGTTGGTAAAAGATCCAGAATTAGGCGAATTTGCTAAAGAGGAATTAGAAACAAATCAAACTAAGTTAGAACAATTAACTAAAAATATTGAAGTATTATTGTTACCTAAGGATCCTAATGATGGCAAAGATGTTATTGTGGAAATAAGAGGAGCTGCTGGTGGTGATGAAGGAAATATTTTTGCTGGCGATTTATTTGATATGTACAAAAAACTAGCTGAAAGAAATGGTTGGAAAATCGAGATTGTCGAAGAAGAAAAATCAGAGGCTGGTGGTTATTCTTTAATCAGTTTTATTGTAAGAGGTGAAAATGTTTATTCTAAATTAAAATATGAGTCTGGAGCTCACCGGGTTCAAAGAGTTCCGGCGACTGAAACTCAGGGGCGAGTTCATACATCAACCGCAACCGTTTTAGTTATGCCAGAAGCTGAAGAACTTGATTGTGATTTAGATATGAATGATGTTCGAATTGACATTACAAGAAGTAGTGGTTGTGGTGGTCAAGGAGTAAATACAACGGATTCAGCTGTAAGACTTACGCATATTCCAACTGGAATTGTTGTTTACTCACAAACTGAAAGAAGCCAAATTAAAAATAAAGAAAAAGCAATTAAAATATTACAAGCACGTCTTTATGATTTAAAAATGCAAGAAAGAGAAAAAGAATTAGGTGAAGAAAGAAGAAGTAAAATTGGAACTGGTGATCGTTCTGAAAAAATAAGAACTTACAATTATCCACAAAATAGAGTTACTGATCATCGAA
>CALVVR010000028.1 GCA_944363915.1 uncultured Bacilli bacterium
TCTTCAATAATAATAATAATAAAATGATTATCATTTATTTGATAGTTTAAACTAATTTTAGGTTCCTTAGTTGTATCTAAAGCTTCAACCGAATTTTTAATCATATTAATTAAAACTTGATTCAACCGATTATAATCACCCTCTATAAATATTTCATCTAATGAAATATTATAATCAAATTTGATATTTTTATCTTTTAAAAGTGGCGTCAATTGACCAATAACATCTTCTAATAGCATATTAATATCCAAAATTTCTTTTTGAATTTTAATCTTATTCATTGATAAAAAATCTTGCAATAACAAAAGTATTTTTTCATTCTCCTCTTTCAGTATATTAATATATCTAATATGATCTTTATTGTTAATATCAAACATATCTAAATAACTTTTACAAACAGCTATCGGATTTTTTATTTCATGAGTAATTTTAAATAATGAATCTCTTATTTGTTTGTCCTGCTCCAATTCCTTAATACTCATATGTAATTTAATAATATCTTCACCCTTATTATACATATAGATAATTAAATAAGTAATAATAATAAAAGTTACTAACATTAATAGATTATCAACTATTTGAAAATTCTCATCATATATAATATAAATTGAAATTGAAAAAAGCGATTTAAATATAAAAAATAAGGTTAAAAATAAAGACCTTTTACATTTGTAAGTTAATAAGTAAATAATAAAATAAATTATATATTCAAAAATAAAGATAAAAATATTTATATTTAAACTATAATAAAGATAAACTAAAATAATTGAAATAACAATTCCAATATAACTTCTTTTTTTTATATAGGCAAAGATGAGCGGAATATTAAATAATAACATAATTGACAAATCATATTCAATTGTATTAAAAGTAATTAATAAATAAAGACTTGATAACAAAGCAAAATCTAAGAACGTTTTACTTTGCTCTTTATTAACATTGTTACTATAAGTCCAATAAAATAAATTAAAAATTAAAGGAAAAAGCAAAAGAATAACATTTAACAAAATTTGTTGAAAAACATTCACCATAACTCACCTCTAAATAATTATACTATATTATTTTGTCAAAAATTGTCGAATTGTGTCGAAGAAAGAAAAAAAGTAATAAAATTACTTCAAATCATCAATAAATTTTTCTAATTTGTGAGCTTGATCACCTAAGATTATTTTTAATTGATTATCAATTTCAACAATTCCTTGAGCCCCAATTTTTTGAATTCCTTCTTTATTCACTTTCTTAGTATCTTTTAATTCTACAATAAAACGTGATCTATTAGTTTCATACTTAATAATATTGTTTTTTCCACCTAAATACTCAACTAATTTATTTGCTTCTAACTTAAAATCTTTTTGTTTTGACTTTATAATTGCTATAGCAATAATTACTAAAATGATAATAATTATCAGATATTGCCATATTTGTTCCATTTCTATCACCTAGTAATAATTATACTATATTTTTTTTGATTTGAAAACATTTTAATTGTATAATTTCTAAAATTAGTGTAAGATAATAATAAGTAAATAATTAGAAAGGATTGCATAAAATGAAAAAAATATCAAAATATAAAGTAGATATCTGGTTATTAATAATTTTATTTGCCTTTATAATTATAAGTCTTATTACTATTAATAGTGCGGAAATATTAATTTCTAATAATACATTAGTTTTTAAACAGATTCTTTGGTATATTGCTGGTTTTATTATTGCTTATTTCATCATGTTTATTGGCAATGATTTTATCTACCGAAATATTTGGATTTTTTATATTATTGGCATACTATCACTACTTGGTTTATTATTTTTTGCCGAACCAATTAATAATGCTAAATGTTGGTATAGTATTCCTGGAATTGGAACAATCCAGCCTAGTGAATTTATGAAAATAATTTTAATTATTACTTTAGGGACAATGATTCATAAATTTAATGATGAATATAATAATCCGACTGTTTTAGAAGAATTTAAGTTTTTAATTAAGGTTGGTGTAATTGTTTTTATACCAAGTATTTTAACCTTTTTACAACCAGATACTGGTGTTGTATTAATATATTTATTAATAACTATCGTTATGTTATTTATATCAGGCATTAGATATCGGTGGTTTATTATTCTATTTTCTGTGATTGCTATTTTAATTGCTATTATTTTAGGATTATACTTTATTAATACTGATTTATTTATCAATATTTTTGGAACTGATTTTTTCTTAAGAATTGATCGATTACTCGATTGGTCAAGTAGTAGTGGCTATCAATTAGAAAATGGAATGACCAGTATTGGATCAGGTGGGTTATTAGGGATGGGAATTAATAATACCCCGATTTATTTCCCTGAACCACAGACAGATTTCATTTTCGCAGTATATGCCAATAATTTTGGTTTCATTGGTTCCATAGCACTCTTAGGTTTAATTGCCTTTTTTGATATTAAACTAATACTTTTGGCTATCAAAAACACAAATTTAACTAATAAATATATTATTAGTGGAATTGTCGGTATGTTAATGTATCAACAATTGCAAAATATTGGTATGACCTTTGGATTAATGCCCATTACTGGTATTACCTTACCTTTTATCAGTTATGGTGGTTCATCATTATTAAGTTATATGATTATGATGGGAATTATTTTTAATATTTCAAACGAAACAATCAGATATACAAATTGACTTATTTTAAAAATTATGATAACATAATCAATACTTAAAGAGGTGAATTTAATGAGTATTAATGATAAACGTAAAAAAGTTTATATCATTTGTTGTCAAGGTGAATATCAAGTTGTTTGGGAACATTTAAATGAACTAATTGATGTAAAAAAAGAAGAACTTATTGTTCCATATAAATTTCTACAATTCGATAAACTAAATCAGTATTTAAACGAAATATCTTTAAAGCAAAAAATAACACTTGAAGAAGCTTATGCAATCTGGCTAAAAGAAAAAATAAATTACTTTAAAAAATTCAGTCCAATGGCTGAAGAAGTTATTATTTTAGATTCTAATTATACCGAATGTAAAAAGGAAGATATTTTAGAAAAAAAAGCTGAAATTGAAGAATGCAGTAAAAAAAGATTTAAAAATGTAACCTTTAGATCTCTTAATTTATTAGAAAAAGAAAAACAAAAAGTCATTAAACCATAATGACTTTTTATTATTCTTCAGTATTAATTACTTCTTTATTTTTGTAAGTTCCACAATTTGGACAAACACGATGTGGTTTGATCATTTCCCCACATTTTGGACATTTTACAGTCGTATTTGCATCAATTACATAATGAGTTCTTCTTTTACGTCCACGTGTTTTACTAATTTTTCTAAATGGTACAGCCATTTATGACACCTCTTTCCTTATAATAAATCTTTTAACTTCTCTAGTTCAGGATTGATTCTTTCTTCCTTATCAGTTACAAACTTCCAACCGTCACCTTCTGTTTTAACATCAGATAAGTCGTCATTTACAACTTTAAGGGGAATTTCCATTAATATATTTTCCCATATTATTGGAAAAATATCAAGAGTATTTGCCTCATTTTTATCAAAATCTTCCAACAAATTAGCTAAATCATCATCAATTTGAATTGAAAATGGGTATTTTGTTGGCTTCAAACTAATTGAGCAAGGTAATATCATGACACCTTCAATTTTTAAATTTAAATGAAGCTTGTCAAAATTTTTGGTTATTTGACCTTTAATACTCACATCATTTAACTCTAAAATACCAGTATTATTTAATTGTTCTTTTGAAAAAGAATAATTTAGATCAATATTAGTATATTCATCAATACCACTTCTTAATCTTGTAATATCGATATTCATTCCCATCACCACAACCATTATACATAAAAAGTTTTAAAATGTAAATAAAAATGTTATAATTTATAATAGGTGATTAATTATGGTCGGTATTATTGGTGAATATAATCCATTTCACAACGGACATTTATATCATATAAAAAAAGTAAAAGAAATGTTTCCTCATGAAACAATTTGTTTAGTACTAGTCGGTAACTTTTTAAATCGAGGTGATATTAGTGTCATAGAAAAATATGATAAAACTAAATTAGCTTTAGAATATGGGATTGATTTAATAGTCGAATTACCTACTTGTTTCGCTATTCAGTCAGCAGATATATATGCTTATGGTGCAATTACTATATTAGATAATTTAAACTGTGATTATCTTGTCTTTGGCAGTGAATCAAATAATTTAGATATTTTAAATAAAATTTCTGATTTTCAAACAAATAATAATGTTGATATAAGTGAATATGTAAAAAAAGGGTATAACTACCCTACTAGTTTATCTTTAGCATTACAAAAAGAATTAAATATAAAAATTGACTCTCCTAATGATTTATTAGGAATTAGTTATATCAAAGCTATCAAAAAAATAAATAGTAAAATCAAACCAGTGACAATAAAGCGAACTAATGACTATCACAGCAATAAAACTACTGGCAAAATTAGTAGTGCAACTAGTATTAGAAAGCTAATTTATGACAAACAAGACATTTCAAAATATGTGCCTAAAAAAACATTAAAATATATCAAAAATATTAACTTAAATGATTTTTTTCTAATAATTAAATATAAAATTATGACTGAAGACTTGACTAAATATCAAGATATCGACGTTAATTTAAATCGATCTTTAAAAAAACATATCTCTACATCTAATGATATCGATACATTAATTATGAAAGTTAAAAGTAAAAACTATACTTATAACAAAATTAAAAGATGTTTAGTTCATATTTTATGTCACCTTGAAAAAAACACATATAACATTAATTATATTCATGTTTTAGGATTTAATCAAAAAGGTAAAGAATATTTAAATAAAATTAAAAAAAATCTAAAATTACCTCTTATAACTAACTACGATAAATCATTAGATTATCAAATATTAGTTGATAATATTTATAATTTAATCAATAATGAAAATAATAAAAGAAAGCCAATTTTTAAAAATAACTAATGAGTCGTTATTATAATACTTATTTGACAAAATTAAAAAATAATATTATTATGTTAGCATACTTACAAAGTGAGGCGATATATGAGTGAGTTTTATGAATTGAGTCGTGATGTTTTAATTTTAATGGCCCATAAATTACAACCTAAATTTCATGAACTTGGCGTTTATCCAGGGCAAGAACTTTTTCTTAATATAATAGCTAATAATAATGGAATAACAGCAATTGAACTGGCTAACCTTACTAATCGCAAACGTTCAACTATAACCAAATCTTTACAAAGTTTAGAAAAAAACGGCTATATTGAAAGAAAGTCTTCTGATGATAAAAGAAAATTACCTATTTATATAACGGAAAAAGGTAGAAAATTAAATGAAGAAATTTTAAAAAACATCAAAAATGTTTGGGCAAATTTAGAAAAAAATTTAACTGAAGAAGAAAAAAATATTATTATTAACTTATTAAAGAAAATTAAAAAAGATTTAAAGGAGGATATATGATAAAGGAATATATAAAAAAATATAATAAAAGTTCAATTATTACTTCAATATTAATGATTATTGTTGCTATTTTATTAATTGTAAAACCAATTAAAACTATGGAATGGATAGTTATGCTTCTTAGTATTATTATCATAATAGATGGAATCTTTGACTTTATTAACTATTTTAAAAGTGATAAAGAGACTAAATTATACAGCTTTGGATTAATTGAAGGATTATTAGAAGTTTTAGCTGGTATCTTAATCATTTTAAATAAAGGCGTTTTAATTGCTTTCTTACATTTAATATTAGGATTTTGGATTATACTAAAAAACATATTAAAAATTCAATTAGCAATCAACTTAAAACAATTTAGTAGTGATTGGTATCTACTTTTAATATTTGCAATTTTATCTTTAGTGTTTGGTATCTTAATTATTTTAAACCCATTTAGCGTAATTGCTATTACTTTATTAGCAGGAATGTTCTTATTAATAACCGAAATATTTAATTTGATTGAAAATATTTATTTTATGATAAAATTAAAATAAGCATTACTTAATTGTTAATGCTTTTTATATATGCATACACTTCATCAATTGTCTTATTGAAATCATCAAAATTAACATTAAACCAAATGACATCCATTTGATTATTGAACCAAGTGTACTGTTTTTTTGCGTACTTTCGACTATTATGTTTAATTGCTTCTAAACAATCATTTAAACTACTTTTTCCTTCAAAATAAGGAAATAATTCTTTATAACCAATCGGCGTCATAACTGCTTTAGAGCGAACATTAGAATCATATATTTTTTTAGCTTCTTCCAATAAACCTTTTTCAACCATTTCATCTACTCTTTTATTAATTCGGTCATATAAAATATCACGTTTTGTCGTTAAGCCAATAAAAATTGTATCATATAACAATTTATCTGTTTTTTGTTTATCACTAAATTTTTTATTATTATTTAAGCAATAATTTAAAGCTCTAACCAATCGTTTCCGATTATTAACATGAATATTGATATTATTATCAATTTGTTTTAATTTATTATATATTTCTTCATTACTTAAATTTTCAAATTGATTATCATTATTTTCTTCTTCAAACTTATAATCATATAAAACTGCTTTAATATATAAACCAGTACCACCTACTAAAATTGGTGTTTTACCTTTTTTTATAATTTCATCGATTACTTTACGACAATCTTTTTGATAATCATAAACAGTATAGTTTTCATTAATATCTTTAATATCAAATAAATGATGAGGAATATTTTCCTTTTCTTCTTCGGTTATTTTAGCAGTTGCAATATCTAAATCTTTATATATTTGTGTACTATCAACATTTATAACTTCACCATTTAATCTTTTAGCTAATTCCACACTCATTTTAGTTTTACCAACTGCTGTTGGACCTAATATAACTATAACCATAAGTCACCTCTTAAAATATTATAAACAAAAGGGCTATAATAGTCAATTATTGCTTATTATTTCATATAATTAAGTGGTGATTTTATTTGAAAATTTGTGTATATGCAATTTGTAAAAATGAAGAAAAATTTGTTGATCGATTTTATGAATCAGCTAAAGATGCCGATGGCATTTACGTACTTGATACCGGTTCTACCGATGATACAGTTGAAAAATTAAAAAGTCATGGTATTATTGTTGAACAAAAAATAATTAATCCTTGGCGTTTTGATGTTGCAAGAAATTTATCCTTAGATTTAATACCTGAAGATTATGATGTTTGTGTTTGCCTAGATTTAGATGAAGTTTTAGTTAAAGGCTGGAAAGAATTAATTATCAATAATTGGAAAGAAAACACAACAAGATTAAGATATAACTACATTTGGAGTTTTGATGAGTATGGAAATCCAGCTGTTAATTTTTTAAGTGACAAAATTCATAGTCGTAAAAACTACAAATGGGTTAATCCCGTTCATGAAATTTTAAAATGCGATGGTGTTGAAAATTTTATAACTTGTGAAAAACTGACAATAGAACATTATCCTGATAATACAAAATCGCGTTCTAATTATCTACCTTTATTAGAATTAGCAGTTAAAGAAGACCCAACAAACGATCGAAATACCCATTATCTAGGAAGAGAATATATGTACTATCAAAAATGGAATGAAGCAATTGATATGTTAATTAGGCATTTAAATTTACCTACTGCCACTTGGAAAGATGAGCGATGCGCTTCAATGCGTTTTATAGCTAGATGTTATAAAAATTTAAAGCGTTTTGAAGAGGCTAAGATGTGGTTAAATAAAGCAATCGATGAAGCACCTTATTTAAGAGATCCGTATGTTGAATCAGCTTTATTGTATTATCAATTAAATGATTGGAAAAATGTTATTAAATATTGTAATGATGCATTAGAAATTGAAACTCATGCTAAAAGTTATATTAATGAAGTATTTAGTTGGGACCATACTATTTATGACTTATTATCTATTGCTTATTTTAATTTAGGTAAATATGAACTATCTTTAGAAAATATTATAAAAGCAGTTGAAATGTCTCCTAATGATGAAAGACTGAAAAATAATAAAATATTGATTGAAAAAACTTTGACAGATAAATAAAAATGTGTTATGATGTATTTGTCAAGGAAACTTGCATATAATAAAAAGGGAACATTCAGTTTTGCAATGTTGAATGTCTACCCAAAATTAATTAGATCGACATTTAATTCAATGTAGAATTAAGTGTCATTTTTTTATTACTACTATCCTAATGATAAGGAGAAATAAAACGATAGCAATGTATCGAAGAACTTTTATTACAAAAATTCTTTTTGACATTTTATCAAATATCATCTCTGCAAAGATTGAAGGTATACAATCAACAACTGATATATTTCCTATATACAATTATACTATAACATTATATACAACAAGTTTGTTAATTTTTAATTAATTAATTTTGACAAAATTAACATTTTATGATACAATGTATTTGTCAAGGAAACTTGCATATAATAAAAAAGGGAATACTTAACTTTTCCACGTTGAGTACTCACCTGGTAATTTGGTTTGTACTTAATCTGTAAGATTAGGTACTATTTTTTTATGCATAAAATTAATAATGCTATAACTAATAAAATGATAATTAAGATTAGATTGAAGATTAATATATCTTTTTTCTTCATAATTATCTGCCTCCTTCTTGTAGAACTCGGCAAGTACCCAACAGTTAATATTCCCTATATACAATTATACTATAAATTAACTATATATACAACAAGTTTGTTAATTTTTAATTAATTATTATATTAATATAATATTTCTTTAGCAAAATCAAATCAAAAAAATAATCATTCTTCAACTATATAATTTTATTAATAATCAAAGGCTAATTATCTTTATAAATAATATTTATGCATTATCTTGTTCTAAAACTTTTTTCATCTTGTTCAGCATCTTTTAATATATCAGGTGTTTGAAATAAATCATATAATCCCATTTTTAATTTTCAATCTTCTTGTTTTTGTTTTCCTTATGATATCATATTTTGATACATTAAATCTTTTTTTATTTGTTTTCTTTGACTTTCTGCTTTAATAGTTTCTAAATTCTCTTTAAAATATTCGTGACTCATATAATTTTCCGTTTAACTAAAGTTAATCTTTCTTTATAAACATACTATCACCAAAACTGAAAAAACGATATTTATTATCAATAGCCTCTTGATAAGCATTCATAATATACTCTTTAGTAGCAAAAGCACTAACTAACATAATCAAAGTTGACTTAGGTAAATGAAAATTAGTAATTAAACAATCTACGGCTTTAAATTGATAACCAGGATAAATGAAGATATCTGTCCAACCACTACACTCTTTAAATTCGCCATATAAATTCATAATTGTTTCTAAAGTCCTAACTGAAGTAGTTCCAACAGCAATAATTCTTTTATCGTGATTATTTAATATTTCAGCAGTTTCTTTACTCATCATATAAAATTCACTATGCATTTTATGTTTAGTTACATCAGTAACATTAACCGGTCTAAATGTTCCTAACCCGACATGTAAAGTAATTGGAGCAATTACAACTCCTTTTTCTTTTATTTTATTTAATAATTCTTTCGTAAAATGCAATCCAGCAGTTGGTGCAGCTGCACTACCTTCATTTTTCGCATATATAGTCTGATAACGATTTTTATCTTTTAATTTTTCATGAATATAAGGAGGTAATGGCATTGTTCCTAGTTCATCTAAAATTTCAAATAATATTCCTTCATAAATAAATTCAAAAATTCTAATACCTTCTTCTTTAATATCAACACATTTAGCCTTTAATCTATCACTAAATTTAACAATAGTTCCTATTTTTACTCTTTTAGCAGGTTTCGCTAAACATTCCCACTGATTGTTACCAATATCTTTTAACATTAATATTTCAATAACTGCCTTAGTTTCTTCTTTTATACCAAATAATCTTGCTGGAATTACTTTAGTATCATTGACAACCAAGACATCACCTTCTTCTAAACAATCGATAATATCAGTAAAATGTTTATGCTCTATTTCGCCTGTTTCTTTATCTAAAACTAACAACTTAGAAGAGTCTCTTTTTTCTAAAGGCGTCTGAGCAATTAAATTTTCCGGTAAATAGTAATCAAAATCTTCTGTTCTCATAATCAATCCTCAATTTCTAGTTTGTTTTGATGACTTATTTTTAAATGTTCATAAGCCTTATCTGTCACAATTCTTCCCCGACTTGTTCTTTTTAAAAAGCCATTTTGTAATAAATATGGTTCATAAACATCTTCAATTGTTGTCTGTTCTTCACCAATACTAGAGGCAATTGCATCAATGCCAACTGGACCACCATTGAATTTTTCAATTATTGCTTTTAATAAATTATAATCCGTTTCATCTAATCCTAACTCATCAACTTTTAATTTTTCTAAAGCCATAATTGTTATTTCTTTATCAATAACACCATTTCCCATAACTAGAGCAAAATCTCTTACTCGTTTAAATAAACGGTTCGTAATTCTTGGTGTGCCTCGACTTCTTTTAGCTAGTTCAATTGCCGCATCATCTTCAATCGGCGTATTTAAAACCCGACTTGTTCTTTTAGCTATTTGCGCTAATTCATCTACTGTATAATAATTTAATTTTGATATAATTCCAAATCTATCTCTTAAAGGACTAGTTAAGTCACCAGTTCTTGTTGTTGCCCCAACTAAAGTAAAAGGTGGTAAATCAATTTTAATACTTCGACTACTTGATTCACTACCAACAATTATATCTAAAGTAAAGTCTTCCATTGCTGAATATAATACTTCTTCTATATATCTAGGGATTCGGTGAATTTCGTCAATAAACAAAACATCCCCTGGCTCTAAAGTTGATAAAATAGCCGCTAAGTCACCAGTTTTTTCGATAGCCGGTCCACTAGCTGTTTTAATATTGGTTCCCAACTCATTAGCTATTATATATGCTAAAGTAGTCTTACCTAATCCAGGCGGACCGTATAGTAAAACATGATCTAACGGTTCCTCTCTTAATTTGGCTGCTTTTATAAATACAATTAAGTTTTCTTTGATCTCACTTTGACCAATATATTCATCAATACTATCAGGACGAATTGATTTTTCAAAAGTATCCTCCTGCAATTCTTTATTTGTAACTACTCTTTCATCCATTAATATCTACCTTCTTTACATATTTTAAAACGTCTAACCAATTATCAACACTATTTAAGTTTTCATATTTATTATTGAATAGTAAAACATCGATTCCTATCTTT
This sequence comes from uncultured Bacilli bacterium, assembly GCA_944363915.1. GTDB lineage: Bacteria > Bacillota_I > Bacilli_A > RF39 > UBA660 > Faecisoma. Next base: position 11,249 of record CALVVR010000028.1, read on the forward strand.
TGAACTTCTAAACAATTATTAACTTTATCATCGATAAATAAATCAATTTTTAGTTTATTACACATTATCGCTTTACCTTCTTCAAAACATTCGAAATAAATTTCTTTAATCGGTAAATTGTTTTTTTTAATAAACTCTTTCGTTAATTTTATAACATTATTTGAATAATACCTACTTCTTGCTGTTATAATGTATAATTCATTATCTTTACTTAATTCATCTAATACTTCTTTAACATATGGTTTTAATTGTAGTTCTTTCGTAATATTATCAATATGTTTGATATAAAACTGTCTTTTTTCTTCAAAATCATTAAAACCTGTTAAGTTATATTTAGCTAAATATTCTTTTACCTTTTCTGTTGTATCAACAATTGTATCATCAAAATCAATTGCTATTCTCATTTTAAAAATAATTTTAAAGCTTCCTTAATTTGTTCTTCTAAAGGTAAAGAATTATTAACTTGTTTTATAACTTTCAAAATATCATTAGTTTTATAACCTAGTCCTTTTAACACTTCGACTAATTCATCATTATTATTGTTACTAATGACATTGCTTGTATTTAATTTTCCTTTTAGATCTAATATAATTTGACGTGCTACTTTATCGCCAATTTTAGGGAATTTTTTTAAATATAAAATATTTTCTCTTTCAATTGCATCAACAATTCCATTAATTGAACCAGTTGCAATAATTGGTAAAGCCATTTTACAACCTAATCCTTTAACTTCAATTAGTTTCAAAAACAAATCTTTTTCTTCCTTTAATTTAAAGCCATATAAAGTTAGTTCATCTTCTTTAACACTTTGATAAATATAAACTGTATATTCTTCTTCTAAGTTAAATGAATAAGGATTTGGCGTATATATCAAATAACCAATTCCGTTATTATCTAAAATAATGTAATTACTTTCTATTTCTTTAATTATTCCTTTGATATATCCATACATAATATCACCATATTTATTATACCAAACATATTTTTGAAAGTCCATTAAAAAATAATAAACATAAAAAAAACTATTGAAATTTCAACAGTTATTTTTTCTTCCAAAATGTTCTTATTAAATAAAATAGCAGAATCATATAAATAATATACAAAGCCCATAATAAAACGGTAGTAAAAATACCAGATGAATACATCTCGATTATATGAGATATACTATTAGGAAAATAATTATTAATAAAATTACTTAATACTGGTACAGGAATATTATTAGCAATAAAATCTAAAACTCTTAAAAATATATCGACTATTCCAATGTAATATACCAAACTACTAAATCTTTTAAATATCATTACTGCTATTGCTAAAATAACAAAAACTATTACTACTACATCCACTTGCTAATCCCTCAATTCTATATTAACTAAATAACCATAATAATTAGATAAATCAACAATTATTTTAGAATTATCTTCATAAACAATTATTTTAATATTATCTTCATTTAAAACATCATTATTATATATTATTCTTTCAAAATCACTTATTTTAACTAAATATGTATTTGTATTTTCAATATGATTAGTTGACTCTAAAACTGCTACATCTAATAATTCAGAAATATTACTTGGTTTAAAAATATCTAAATCATAATTGTTTAATTCAATTGGTTTTTCTTCTAGCTCATAATCAATTCCATTATAAGAAATTAAATTGGTGACAGAATTATAAGTAAATGCCTCATCACCAGTAACTTCAATTAAATAATCAGTTACATTAGCCAAATCAAAATCAGATTCTTCTATAACTGGTGGATCATCAATCTCTTCTAAAGGTTCTCTTGGACCAGTTTTCCCATTCCCAATTAAAATAAAAACAAATGTAAAGAAAATGGCATATATAATTAAAATTGCTAAAGCTCTTGTCCGTTTGTTCGACCAAAGATTTTTAATAAATTCAATTGTTTCTTTCATTGTAATACTTTTCCTACAATATTTTTGTCTTTCAATCCATTATAAAAGTCAATTGCACTCATTTTTGTTTTACCTTCTGGTTGAACGACTTTGAAAACAATTTCACCATTACTTACTTTTACACCAATTCCATCATGATAAATAGCTGTAATTTGACCATTAAATCCAACTGGATAATTCTCCGTTATATACGCTTCCCAAACTTTAAGAATTTTGCCTTCAAAAATACAGTAACTACCAGGCCATGAATTTAATCCTCTTATTTGATTATATAATTGTCTTTTAGTCTTATCAAAAATTAATTTTTCATCTTCTTTTCTTAAAGTAAATGCATAAGTTGCTTGGGAAGAATCTTGTGGTGTCCGACTATTTGTTCCATCGATGATGCTAGGTAGTGTTTCTAATAGTAAATTTTTACCTAAAATACTCAATTTATCATGCAAACTACTGACTGTATCAGTATCTAAAATTGGAATTTCTCTTTGAGCAATAATATCTCCTTCATCCATTTTAGTATTCATATACATAATAGTAATACCTGTTTTAGAATGACCTTCAATAATAGCTTTATGAATCGGTGCTCCTCCTCTTAATTTAGGAAGCAATGAAGCATGGACATTAATGCAACCTAAACGAGGCGCTTCTAATAACTGTCTTGGAATAATTTGACCATAAGCACAAGTGATAATTAAATCAGGATTTAAATTGATTATTTCTTGATAATTATCTTTTATTTTTTCGGGTTGTAAAACTAAAATAGCATTTTCTAAAGCTAATTTTTTTACTGGTGAAATATTAATTTGATTATGATTGCCAAGACGATCTGGCTGTGTCACTACAGCCCTTACTTTGTAATTATCAATTAAACCCTGTAAAACTGGAATAGCAAATTCAGGAGTCCCCATAAATACAATTTCTAAATCTTTATCTATTTTAATATTTGAATAATCCATTTTAATCACCTATTTTTATTTTATCATGAAAAAAGAAAGATGTAAATTAAAAAGTATTACCACCTGTCTTAAATTTATGATAAATTCCTATTATAAGTTTATTTATGAATAATTCCTAAAATTCTACAACAAAATGTAGATGAAAGGAATGATAAATTTTGAAAGGGATGTTTACAATGAACGAATTAAAAAGAATTACTGTTATTCAATCTGTAATCGATGGAATAAGAACTCAAAAAGAAGCAGCTAAGATATTAAAACTATCAGATAGACAAATTAGAAAAATTATTAAAA
>CALVVR010000029.1 GCA_944363915.1 uncultured Bacilli bacterium
AACATCATCCTCCTAGATTAATTATACCAAATTTTGTATTTTTTAACTTATCTAGTCTTTATTATAAGAGTCTTTCTCTTTAGAACAAATATCTACAATATAACTTTCATTTATAAAATCAATATTGTCTAAAATAGGATCTAATATTTCATTAACTTTAACACAATCATTAACATTAATTAATGATTCTTTTTTATCAATAACGATCCTTAAAAAATTAGTATTATGTTCTTGCAAATACAAAACTTCATCTAAAATATAACCTGCATCGTTGATTGGTTTTTCAATTAATTCTCTTATTTTTTCTATCATATATCCTCCAACTATATTAAAGAGTGGGATTAAGTCCCACTCCTCATGTAACAAAAATATTATATCACATTTTTTTATATTTAGAACATTTTTATTAAAATAATATGATTTCTTCTATAATTTTTTTAAAATCCCATTCTCAAGATCATCAATGTTATATATTGTTTCTAATTCATTAAATGTTTCTTCTAAATTTTTTCTAGCATTAATCCAACCTGTACCATCAGTAAACCATACAAATGTAATACCATCAACTTTTTTTGATTCTTGAGCTAACATCTTATAACTCCTAGCAGTTTCATTTAATTTAGAACCACCACTAGAATAAAAGTTAGTTTCTATAACATATACTTGTTTATCTGTCTTAATGACAAAATCAAATCTTTTAGTTGATATATTATTACTTGATATTTCACTCAAATCAAGATTCCATTTGTTTTCTATATCGTTTAAATACATTTCTTTGAAGTAATTAACATCTTTTTTATACCCGGCTTTAACGATATATGACTCAACCAAGTCTTCCATTAAGTGTCCACCACGATTTTTTCTACCATTTGAATCAAGACCAACTTCAATACCTAAAACATAATCATATAAGTTATTTATAATATGATTTTGAAGTAAATCAAATAATCCACTTTCTCTCATAAATCTAACATAATCTTTCATAGAATAAACCATTTTATCAAACTTAAATAAATATTCGTTTATTTCATCTTTTACAAATATTTCTTTTGAACGAACTGCAAGCAATAATGGTATACATTCCAAAGTTTCAGGATATTTAATTAAAATATTTTGAAATTCTTCTTCGATATTTTTACTTCCAATTAATGAATTTAAAATATTCAATTCAACTTTAACTTTTTCCACATTTTTATATATTTTTTCAAAGTCAACATAATAAGTATAATTTGATATACTTGTTTTAAATTTACTTAACCATTCATTAAAGTTTCGTTTCAATATTGTCACTTTCCTTTCTTTTAATTGTTAAATCTAAATATTTCTTTTCTTTTTCGATACCAATATATTTTCTTTTTAATCGACTAGCAGTTATTCCAGTAGTACCGCTACCATTAAAAGGGTCTAAAATCATATCTCCCTCATTTGTTGAAGATAATATAACTTTTTCTAATATTTCTATCGGTTTTTGGGTTGGATGTTTACCACATTTTTTCTCACTTGGTTTAGTTAGTGATGACTTCCAAACATCTTTCATTTGTTTGCCATTATTTAATTCTTTCATCAATGAATAATTAAATTTATGTTTAGCATTTTTTATATTTTTTTTAGCCCAAAGAATCGTTTCAGTCGAATGAACAAAATATCGACAACTTATATTAGGTGGTGGGTTTAATTTTTCCCAAGTTATATTATTTATTATCTTAAAACCTTCTTGCTCTAATGCCATACCTATCGAATAAATATTATGCATCGTTCCACTAATCCAAATAGTTCCATCATCTTTTAAAATTTGATAGCATAATTTGATCCATTTCCGATTAAATCTATGTTTCTCTTCGATACTAATTGTTTTATCCCAATCACCTTTGTTTACCGATACCATTTTTCCACCACTACAAGAAATACCATCACTAGATAAGAAATAGGGAGGATCGGCAAATATCATATCAATACTTTTAGGTTCTATGTTTTTAAGTATTTTTAACGAATCGCCTTGTATAAGTTTAAAATTTTCATCTTCATAATAATATTTAATCACCACAACACCCCCAAAATTTATCTTCTAAAATTCTCTTTTATTTTCAAAATTTGTAATAATAACTTCTTCTACTTTGCCTCTTTTTTTACCATTAGCATTTATATTTCTTTTGGCTTCAATAATATGAATATTAAAATCTTTATATAACTCATTTATTAAAATTGTATTATGATTAGATAACATTACATAACAACCTCTTTTATCTAATTCTTTAAATACTTTAGCTAATCTTTTTTGTTCTTTTTTATCAAATCCTTCTTCGGTATAACTATTAAAAGTTGTAGTATCTGAATCATATGGTGGGTCAAAATAAATAAAATCTCCTTTTTGAGCATCTTTTACGGCTTCTTCAAAATCTACTGATAATATTTTAATATCATTATAATTTAAGTATCCACATATTATACCTAAATTTTGTCCTTCATAAGTATTAACTTTATTTTTTTTACCAAATGGTACATTAAATTCATTTTTACTATTAACTCTATATAAACCATTAAAACATGCTTTATTTAAGTAGATTGTTCTCGCTGCTCGTTTATAATCAACTAATTTATTAAATTTATTTTTATCCCTATCTAAATTTCTAATTTTATAATAATATTCTTCCGAATGTTCTGCTTCGTGATGGTTTAATTCCCTACACATTGACTCAAATTTTTTAGAATCTTTAAGGCACATAAATACATTCATAAGTTCTTTATTAGAATCATTAATAACTGCTTTTTTAGGAGATAATTCAAATAACAATGCCCCCCCACCGACAAATGGTTCATAATAAGTATCAAATTCATCAGGAACAAGTTGTTTTAATTTATCTATTATTTGTCTTTTTCCACCTGCCCATTTTACAAATGGTTTTCCTTTTATCATTTTATTACCCCACAATCAATATCTTTTCAAATCAATAAAATCATATCACACAAATATATATTTATAAATAGTTTTAGAAAAATTTTTATTAAAATAATATCTTTTTTTGATATAATATATTAAGGTGATGAAATTTGACGAAAGATTTAAAACGCATAATTATTGGTATTTGTGTTGTGTTATCATATTTTATTTATAGTTATTTTCAAATTGTACCTTTAGAATTGATTGGCATTGATTATAACAGTTTAAGTCTTGATAGTAAAGTATTTTATTTAATGACAACTGAACTTATTTATTTATTGATTTTATTTTATATTTTTAGAAATCAATTTAAAAAGAACTTTAAAGATTTTAAGAATAATTTCCAGCCATATATGAAAAAATATATGCAATATTGGGCTTTAGCTTTTTCTTTAATGCTAATAAGCAATATGATTATTATAACTTTATTTCCAAATTCTGTTGCTACTAATCAAGAAATAGTTAATGACAATCTAATGGTCGCTCCTTTTTATATGGTTGTATCAGCTGTTTTATTCGCTCCTTTTTTAGAGGAAACAATTTTTAGATTAGGATTTCGCTATATATTTAAAACTGACACTTTATTTATAATTGCCTCTGGCTTTGTTTTTGGCGGTTTACATGTAATAGGCAGTTATCAAAACTTAATTGATCTAATTTATATAATTCCTTATTCTATCCCAGGATTTATCTTTGCCTATACTTTAGTAAAATCGAAAAATATTTTTATTCCTATTAGCCTTCATTTCTTTCATAATGGAATAATGATGTTTGTCCAAATAATTTTGTTATATTTTCTTTAAGAGGTATTTATGAAAAAATTTTTAATTATTTTTTTAGTGTTTTTTATAGCAATTATTACTTTACTGTTATATTCTAGATTTATCGCCACATCAGGATTAAAAATCAAAGAATATAAAATAGTTAATAATAAAATAATCAATGAATACCATGGATTAAAAATAGTTCACTTATCTGATATCCATTATGGTTCAATTATTTTCGAAGAACAATTAGAAAATATAGTCAATAAAGTTAATGAATTAAAGCCTGATATCGTTGTTTTAACTGGTGATTTAATTGATGAAAGAATAAATTATAATCAAGAGCAAATCATTAATCAACTAAAAAAAATAGAGGCTAAATTGGGAAAATATGCAATAAGTGGCAACCATGATAAACCAATAGATGACTACAATTACATAATAAAAGAAAGTGGCTTTAAAAGTTTAGATAACACATATGAATTAATTTATGCTAATAGTAATCAACCAATCATTATTTCAGGAATTAGTTCTAACTATGAAGAAAATTCTAATATTGGTATAAAAACAGAACAATTTGATAAATATATATCTAATTTAAAAGCTGATGAAATTAAACCGATTTATTCAATTTTATTAATTCATGAACCAGATTTTATAGATAATCTAAACCTTAATAACTATGATTTAATCTTAGCAGGACATTCTCACGGGGGACAAGTAAGATTACCTTGGTTTGGTAAAGTATTTACTCCTTATGGTTCCGAAAAATATTATGACGAATATTATAAAATTAATAACACTGATTTATATATTTCTAGTGGTTTAGGTACATCGAAATTAAGATTTAGATTCTTTAATCGACCATCATTTAATTTTTATCGGATAACAAATAAATAGTCTAAAATTTAAAGACTATTTTTTATTGACTTTATAATAATTAAACCAAGATAAAAAGGAATTGTCATTTGTCCTACAATCATAATTAGAGGATATAATTTTCCACAATAAATTTCTATTAATTTAAAAAAACCAAACCCCTCTTTAATAAACATTAAATTTCCATTAAAAATAACATTGACAAAATAAGCTGAAATACAAATAACAAATAGTAACATTGCATAATATTTTAAATCTTTATAAGTAACTTCGACATAATTATATTTATTAATAATAATCCCTAAATATATCATAACGGCATGATAAAAAAGACTTTGAAAACTAATGAAATGAAATAATGGATAAATGCCTAAAGACGTTCCTGGTGAAATAAAAAAAGCAATACCTGCTACTAAACCACCAGTAGCCAAAAAAACATCACCCATTCTTTTTAAAAATCCCTTATAAAAACCACTAAATATCCCTGCATATAATAATAAACTACAAAAGTATAAAGGTACATAAGTATTGACATTACCAATATTGCCAATTAAAAAATTAAAGATAATTTTAATAATTTCTAAAATCCAAGCAATAATAGTTAATATCCTAATTATTTTAGTGATATCTTCTTTTTGTTTTATTTTTGTCATTTTAACACTAACAATTATTAAAATAATTAAAACAACCACAGTTAACAAATGGCTTAAATTATATAATCCAGAAGCTGGATAAATATCTGGTTTAGCAAAAAACATAAATTCACTTCCTCAACTTTACTTCTTTCTTATAATTATATCATGTAAAAACTATATTTTACTTTTAAATTATCTTTATTCTTAATTTAATTTCATTCCAGTATTAATATTTGCGTTATATGCCTGCTTCATTTGCTTCTATCTTGGTATTTTATATACCTTTTTATCTTTAATAAAATTAGCTCCAGTTTGTTTAAAATAAAAAGGAATATTATACTTTAAACATTGTTTTCTTGTATTTAAAATCCAAAAAGTCTACATTAGCTCTTTTAAATACTTCTTCTTCAATGTTCATCATAAACCAACTCACTTTCAATATTTATTATACTATAATATATAAAAAAACAAATCCTAAAATTGGATTTGTTATAACTATTTTTTTAATTGTAAACCGTCTTTAAATGCATTACCGACTCTTTCAGTTACTTTATAATAACCATGAGTATATGGATCAAATGCAATAGCATTTACTAAAGATATATCAACATTATCGCCATTCATAACATTTTCTAAAGCACTAACATTAACAATTTTACCGATTACACCACAACCATATTGGTCATCTTGATATTCAACAAATTCACATTCCATACAAATTGGAAATTCATTGATAATTGGCGCATCAACTAATTTTGATTTTGTAGCAGTTAAGTTACTATTTTCAAATTTATTTTTAGTATTATTACCTGATACAACACCGAAATAATCAGCTTCAACTACATGTTTAGCATCAGCAATACTAACGGTAAAAGCTTTTCTCATCTTAATATTTTTGACGGTTTTATGAGTCTCTGTTAAATTTAAAACAATATAATCTCGATCTAACATTGTTCCCCAAGCGGCATTCATAACATCGATAGTCCCATCTTCATTATATGTAGCTATCATTAATACAGGCATTGGGAAAATAGCTTCTGTAGTTTTAATATTTTTTCTCATATTTCCTCCTTAATCAATGTTAATTAATTCATATTCTTTATTACCAGCACCATTTTTTAAAGCAACATCGATAATATTAGTGCCTAATTTTTCTTCGATTCTAGCAATTAATTTATCTTTACCAGGATCAGTACTGTTATAAATAATATCAATGCAAGCTTGATCAATGGCAACTGGATCAGTTGAAGCTAAAATACCAATATTTTTCATGCAAGGTGCTGAAGCATTACCATCACAATCACAATCGATAGAAATATTTACCATAGCATTAATATAAGCAATATTACCATTGAAATATTTATGAACACTACTTGCAGCATCACCCATTGAAGTTACAAACTGTAATTGATCAGTTTTAAACATATCGTTATTAGGATCACCTGCTCCATGAATGTAAGCTTTACCATATGAAGAAGCACAACCAATAGATAATTGTTTTAAAGCTCCACCAAATCCTCCCATCGCATGACCTTTAAAATGAGATAATACTAACATTGAATCATAATTAGCTAAATTTTTACCTACATAATTCTTCTTAATTTGTAAGCCATTAGGAATATCTAATTCCATATCAGGACCTTCAGCGTCCATAATATCAACATTAAAATATTTAGTCCATTCATGTTCATCCATTAGTTTTCTATGTTTTTCTGTTGTGTTTCTAGCACCTTCATAAGCTGTATTACACTCAACAACAGTTCCGTTTACTTTTTCAACTATAGCTTTAACAAATTCTGGTCTTAGATAATTCTTATTTCCTTGTTCTCCAGAATGTAGTTTAACTGCAACTTTGCCAGGTAAATTTACCCCTAAAGCTTCATAAATTTTTATAACACTTTCTGGTGTTACTTCACTTGTAAAATATACTTTTGATTTTTCCATTTTTTATCTCTCCTTTTATTTATCTCTTTTTAAATATATCAAATGAAATCGTAGCTAATAAAGCAATTAGGAATGCTAATAATAAGTGAGTTATTTTTAAACTAACCATTCCAATTATTTGATTGAAAAGTGGAACATATATTAATAAAAGTAGCATTATTACTATGGTTGAATTAATTAATATAATCACTTTATCACCTCTTATTATATTAATTTATTGAAATATAAGTTTTAAAATTCCTTTAGCCCATTTTAATATTATTATCTATAATCTTTTTAGCATATGAACATTCAGCAACAATTAATTTATTATTTTCTTTAGCTTTTTCAATAACACAATTAACTAAATTCCTGGCGATTTTTTGTCCTTGATATTCTTTATTAACTTGGGTATGAATTATATTCCAAGTATTTTTATTTACTACAAATTGACATTCACCAATTATATTTTTATTATCATATACAACAGCTTTATTTTCATCTTTTAAAAATTTTATTTCAATCATTATTTTCTCCTTTATATATTTTATTTTTTAGTTAATAATGCAACACATTCTACATGATAAGTATTACTAAACATATCAAAAGGCGTTATTTCTAAAACATTATAATCATTACTTAAAATATTTAAATCACGAGCTAAAGTAACAGGATCACAAGATACATAAATTAATTTTTGAGGATTAATTTTAATAATATTTTTAATTGCGACATTATCTAATCCTGCTCTAGGTGGATCAACTACAATACAGTCTGCTTTAAAATTATTATTATTTAAAATAGTTCCTACATCACCCAACTTAAAATCAATATTAGTTAAATTATTGATTTTTTTGTTTAATAAAGCATCATTGATAGCCGACGAATTAATTTCTACTCCTAAAACTTTATTTACTTTATTAGCTAAATAAATACCTATAGTTCCAGTTCCACAGTATAAATCTAAAACATTAGTATTTTCATCCACATATTTTAAAACTTGGTTATAAATATTGAACATTCCTATTTGATTAACTTGAAAAAAAGAATTAGGCGAAATAACAAATTTTAAATTATTAACATCATTTATTATATATCCCTTACCTTTTAATACTTTGTTATCCACAATAATTGTATCAACTTCATCGAATAAAGCAATATTTACGCTTCCGCCCTCAACCACTAACATAATTTCTTTGTTACTTGTTCTAATCATTATTTTATTAATGGTGTTTAAATCAATATTGTTTAATTTTTTTATTAATTTATTAATTTTATTATCCGCAATTAAGCAGTTATCAATAGCAATAATATCATAAGATTTCTTTTGATAATAACCTACTTTTTTATTGACATGTAAAGTTACTTTATTCCGATAATTATACTGTACACTAGGCACTATTTTATTAACACATTCTAAACCACTAAATTTTTTAATAATTTCTTTTACTTTATTTTCTTTATATTTTAATTGCTCCTCATAAGATAAATGTAATAAATCACACCCACCACATTTGTCATAATATGGACAATCGCTTTCCACTCTTAGTGGACTTTTTTTGATATAATTAATAACCTTCCCTTCACTATATTTTTTCTTATCCTTAGTTATTTCTATTTCAACAACTTCACCAACTAAAGCATTATCAATAAAAATCGGTTTATCTTTTTTAGCTATTCCCCTACCAAAATGATCTAAATTAATAATTTCAACTTCTAACTTTTTCATAAATCCATTATAACACGAAAAAGAATGTTAGTTCAAACATTCTTTACTTAAATAAATTTTTTAAAAAACTAAAAATTCCTTTAAAAAAAGTAATTATTTTCTTCCAAAAAGATGGTTGTTTAATTGGTTCTTCTTTAGTATAAATAACATCGTACGTCTCATCTTTATCCATTATTCCTGATATAACGGTCCTATCTGGTGTATAACCTATAATACCAGGACTAGTATAACTATAATTAGTACCTTCAACAATCTGTTTAACTAAACTTGGACTTGCCATACTACCATCTTCATATAAATAATTAATTGTTAAAGTATATTCTTTAATTTCAGGTACTTCTTTAACAAATCCATTTAATCCCATATCTTTCATTATTTTAGGATAATCTTTATAACTATAATCAAGATCTACATTACCACTTATACCATTTACTCTCCCCGTACTAGAATACTGCCAAATTCCGTATTTTTCCTCGAAATTAACGCTTTCGCTCCATTGGGCTATCCATTTATCATATGCTACCAAATCGTCCAAAATAAGCCTGTTTCTGAACCAATAAGTGGATGCATAAATAGAAACATAATAATTATTTTTTTCTAAAATATTACAAAAGTTACTAATGATTGGCGTTAGTTTAATTTTACCAATTGAAGCTTGGCTAGTGTTGGCATAATTACTATTTTTTATGTCATGATTATCCTCTGTATCAATGACGATCGGATATTCGAATTGTTTATTTTTAATAAGTTTTAAAACAAATTCAGCTTCGGAAGTAGATTCTTCAATTGTTGTCGCACATGAATAATAATATGTACCAACTGGTAAACCAACTTGTTTACATAATTTATAATTATTTTCAAAATAATCATCAACATATTTTAATTTAGATTTACCATACGTTGTATATCCACAGCGAATTATAACAAATTCAATTCCAGCTTCTTTTATTTTTTTAAAATCATCTAAAGAAAGATTACCTTGCCACTCTGAAATATCAATACCTTTTATTTCCATACTTTCACCCCCAATATAAAATATGAAAATAAAAGACATTGGTAGAGTTAAATAGTTTATCAAACAATAAATTTTATGTTATAATTAATGTATGGAGGACAATTTATGAAAAGTTGGTTTGATTTAACAAAACAAGAACAAAATAGTTTAAAAAATGAGTTTGACTCAAAAAATAAGATTTTAGATTTAAGAATAGGATTATATATTTTTGCATTTTTTTGGTTTTTCTTATTTTTGATGCCGTTGATTTCTATACTAAGTGGTGGCATATCACTATCTGGTAGTAATGGCAGTAACGATACAGCAATACAAAACGCTATTATATTTGGCGTTATTTTCGGTATTTGCTTTCTTTTGGCAATTATAAATAGCCTTATGGTTTCAAAACACGAAAAAGAATTTAAAACTTGGTTAAGATTAAGAAATATTGAAAAATAAATTAGCTTAAAACTTGCTAGTACGGGAGTATTAAAATAGATATTAGATAGGAGATATATATAGATGGAATGGTTCAATTATCCGCAAAAAATTACGAAATGGGGTAGCGATATAGATTATTTTATGTTTGTTGATGAAAATGGATCTGCTGGTAGAATTACTAATATTTTTCAAAAAATAACAAATGGCTTAACAATAAGCGATGATGAAAAATTTTTTACTATTACAGGATGCATTTTCACTAAAGAAGAAATGAAAAATTATAATATTCGATAAAAAAACTAAAAAATAAATATTGGGATAAAGGAATGTATTTTGACAATAAATATAAAGAATATCGTTATGTATGTTTTCATTCACGTGAAATTAGAAGACATGATAATGCTTTCAATGATAAACTAATCAATCATTCACAATTTACAAACGACTTAACAGACTTATTAAAAAATACTAATTGTATAATAATATCTATAACTATTGATTTAGAAGAATATCTAAGACAAGGATATTTACACAATGTGTATGAAACAGCATTTGATTTTCTTTTAGAACGTTATATATATGCCACAAAAAACTATAAAAAGGGAATAATAATGTTAGAAGCAAGAGGTAAAGATGAAGATAAAAAACTATTGAAACATATATATGATGTCATTAATATTCGAGGAAGGAAGAACATAACAACGCAAGAATTAAATTCTAAAATCGCTGGTGTTTATTTTAATCCAAAATGGAATGAAAAATACACTCAACTTATATAGGATTAGAAATTGTAGACTTATTTTCTTATCCAATTCATCAATATGTTAAATATACAAAAGAAAACCCTGCATTTGAAGTTTTAAAAACTAAACTTGATGGATATCCTAATTTTATAAACAAAGGAATTAAAATTTTTCCTATGAAAAAGTAAAAAACGGCGATTGCCGTTTCCTACCGTACGCTATACAACGTACCCCAAAAACATTTTAATAAATGTTTTGACAAGAATAATATATCACAAATAAGATTACTTGTCAAATATAATATATACAAAAATGTAAAAAATATGAATAAAACCTTCAAAAAAATTGAAGGTTTTTAAATACAAAAAAAAATTGGCAACTTGCTATTTTCGCTTTAACACTATCTTCGCCGTTAAAGAGCTTAACTGCTGTGTTCGAGATGGGAACAGGTGTATCCTCTTTGCTATCGTCACCAATTTAAATATAGAGAAAATAATTCTCTGAAAACATGGTAATTGTTTATATCGACATCTAGTAAAAATAAGATGATTAAATCCTCGTTCTATTAGTATTAGTCAGCTCAATGTGTCACCACACTTCCACCTCTAACCTATCAACCTCATCGTCTTTGAGGGAACTTACTATATAAAATATGGGAAAACTCATCTTGAAGTTGGCTTCCCGCTTAGATGCTTTCAGCGGTTATCCATTCCATACATAGCTACTCTGCACTGCCACTGGCATGACAACAGATACACCAGAGGTATGTCCGTTCCGGTCCTCTCGTACTAGGAACAGCTCTCCTCAATTTTCCTACGCCCACGACGGATAGGGACCGAACTGTCTCACGACGTTCTGAACCCAGCTCGCGTGCCACTTTAATGGGCGAACAGCCCAACCCTTGGAAGCG
>CALVVR010000030.1 GCA_944363915.1 uncultured Bacilli bacterium
GCTGTCTCCCGTAGGAGTCTGGGCCGTGTCTCAGTCCCAGTGTGTCCGATCAGCCTCTCAGCTCGGATATGCATCGTCGCCTTGGTGAGCCATTACCTCACCAACTAGCTAATACACCGCAAGCTCATCTCAAAGTGAAGCCGAAGCTCCTTTTAGCATATCTAGTTATCTAAATATGAATTATCCGGTATTAGCGTTCGTTTCCGAACGTTATCCCAGTCTCTGAGGTAGATTACCCACGTGTTACTCACCCGTCTGCCACTAAAGGGAAAATCCAAATCAAACTAAATCCAGAATCGTGCAAGCACTCAACTTTCATCAATTATCAATGGGCCCTTCCGTTCGACTTGCATGTCTTAGGCATGCCGCCAGCGTTCATCCTGAGCCAGGATCAAACTCTCCAAAAAAAAATAATTTTTTAGTTAAATTAGTTTTTTATCCTGACTAATTATGAAATTGACATTTTGCTCAGTTTTCAAAGATCATTCTCACACCATTTCTCGGTGCGGTAAATATAATATATCAAATCTAAATTAACAAGTCAAGCTTTTTTTTACATTTTTTTTATTTTTTTTCAAAAATGTAAAATTATGTCAATTTGAAATTAAATATATTATTTTTACAAGTTTTTTAAGGCTTTTTTTCGAAAGCCACTATAATATATCAAATTAAAAATTGTTTGTCAATACTTTTTTTAATTTTTTCTTTTTTTTTATTATATTCATTAAGATTATGAAAAATTACTATTTTTTTCTTCTGATTTCAAACTAAAATATTCTTTACAATATTCTTTATTACGATTATTATCAAACATTGTGGCTTTATCTTTATAATAATTAATTAATTCATCTAAACCATTATTAATAACTTTATCCAAATCATCATTATAATTCATTATCCTTTTATGATAAAGATATTCTAATTTATCCAAAATTTTAAATTCACCACTCGGAAAGATTCTCAGATCCAAATCATAATCAATATATTTAATCGTTTTTTCTTCTATTATAAACGGTGTTGCAACATTACAATAATAATATATGCCGTCTTTTTTTAATTGTGCTATTATGTTAAACCACTTATCTTTAAAAAAATATATAACTGCCGGTTCTTTTGTCCTCCACCAAGTACCTTGCGATTCTGTCACTTTCGTTTTAAAGTTTCCAAATACAATATAATTTTTCTTTATATCCAACACCACAGCCTCATCCCACGCTCGATGAATTTGCCCATTGTGCTTATAACATTGTATTTGGAACTTATCTCCTATACAAATATTTTTCATACATTACCTCTTCCTTATTTCCATTATACAACTTTTGACAAAAAAAAGAAAGAATTAATTTTCTCCCTTTAAATAATCGACAGCAGCTTGAAATTGATTATCATTTTCTCTTGTTGGATTTTTAAAATAATCCTCAGTTAATGACACTTCCAAATCAGGAACAATGCCATTGCCATCAACCCAAACGCCATTAGATGTTAACCATTTTGTTGTAGTTACCTTATACTCACCAACACCATCAACATTTCTAACAGTTTGAACAGTACCTTTACCAAAACTAGTATTGCCAATTATATAAGCACCTAATTGTTCTCTTAAAGAACTAGCCATAACTTCACTAGCTGAAGCACTACCTAAATCTTGTAAAATGACTATTTTATATTCTTTATCTTTAGTTCCTGTAGAATAAACTTTTTCAATTCCTTTATCATTCTCAGTCTGATAAATAACATGAGTATCATTTAAAAATAAACTAAGCATATTTCTAACAGAAGATAAATGGCCACCACTGTTTCCACGTAAATCAATTATTAAACTTTGCATGTTTTGATTTTCTAAATTAGTTAATGCTTCTTTAAATTGTTCGTCAGTATTTTCTGCAAAAATACTAACTTGAATATAACCAATATTATTTTCTAACATTTCATAAGTAACTGATTTAAGAACCACTTTTTCTTTTTTTAAATTAAAATTTAGTTCTTCACCGTCACGAATTATTGTTAAATTTATATCACCATTCAATTCAGATATTTTATCTACCAATTCAGAATTATCTTGGCCAGTTAAATCTTCTCCATTTAATTTTGTTACAATATCGCCAGATTTTATACCAGCTTTAGATGCAGGACTATCGTCATATACTGTTGCTATAATAATATCACCTTCACTAGTGTTTAATATACCAATTCCTAATCCTTCATATTCTCCTTGCAAAGAAATACTATTATTATTCGAACCATTATCGATAAAACCAGAATAATCATCTATTGAAGATAACATTCCTTTAAGAGCATTAGTAATTAGTTCGGATTCATCAATTTCACCATAATAATTTTCTAAAATATAATTGTATTCTTCAATAAATTCTCTTAATTCTTTGTTTACAGTCACATAATTATCATCTAAGCTTTTATTTCCTTTTAAACCAATAAAATATCCTAACAAAGAAAAAATTAATGAAATTATTACTAGCAACAATACATATTCAAAAATGCCAAAATTTAATTTTTCCTCTTTTGTTTTTTTTATTTCTTCGTTTGAATTTCTATGAATATTTTCATCCGTTATTATTTTTTGAATTTTACTGTCAACTTGCGCAAGTTCCACTTTTTTAGTAGCTTTCTTTTTTGGTGAAACATTTGCACTATTCTTTTTTGAAGTAGTGGCTTTACCATTTACTGTCTTTCTTGACGTTTTTTTTGTTTCTTTTTTTATTTCATCTTTTTTTTCAATATCTTTATTTGCCATAATCGACCATCCTTACCATAATAATATATCATAATTTGTCTAAAAATTCTATTATTAATTTAAAATTTGACATTTCCTTTTCTAATAAAAACTTGATACATTCGTATCAAGTTACACGAACACTATGGCTCGATTTCATTTATTTGGTGACCTGTATGGGATTTGAACCCATGAATGTAACCTTGAGAGGGTTATGTGTTAACCATTTCACCAACAGGCCAGATTGAAAGCAGAATCATTCTTCTGTTTCATCAGTTTTAGAAATTTCTTTTAAATATTCGGTCAATTGTTCCCCTTCATAAGCCTCTTCAATTTTACCATCACTAATTTTTAACAAAGTAGAACTTTTTATTTTTAAATCACTTATATCAGTAACATCCAAATTAGACTTTTCTGCCTTAAATCTTTGATTAATTGGATTATTTAATTGAGATTTATAAATTCTAATTGCTTCATCTTTTTGACTATAAATACTTAAATATGTACCATAAAGATTTACATCATAATCTTCATCATCATAAATCATAACATAATAGTCATCATTTGGTTGTTTTAAAGAATTTCCAATTAAAATTTCGTCATATTGAATAGTGGCCGGTTGTTCTGTTTGATCTTCTTCAATCTTTTTATTTACTAAAACGGTTATTCCATAAAAAACAAAAACAATTAAAGTAACTACTATGACTAATTTAATCAATTTTGAAACTTCATTATCATCACTATATTCGCTTTTCTTTGTGTTTTTAATATTTTTTTTCTTACTATTTGCCATTTCCTTCACCGTTTAAATTATACCATAGAAAAAAGAAAAAGGAAACATTTTTTTCATGTTTCACCAATGTTTCACTATTTTCCAACGGTCAAAGTATTAATTGAGTTAGCTACTTCTAGCAACTCTTCACTACCTAATATATCTGATACAACATAAAATTCAACGCCATTACTAACCCAAGTAACAGAATTATCAGACAACGCTCCAACTGTGTCAGTAACAATATAAGGTTCACCATACATCGGAATTGTTAACAATTCTTCAGCGGCTTGTGCAGTTTCTTGAACAATAGTAAATGGATTATCACCACTAAAAGTTAAAATTATTCTTTCACCATTTTCTGTTGTCACTTTTTCCTGACCAGACAATTGTGTATTTTCAGGAATATACATAGGATATATTATTGAATCTAAAGTACTATTAGTTGTTTCGATAGTAGTGTTTTGCATATTTCCTTGCAATGTGAAATAATTTTCATCATAAGTAGCATTATAATCAATACTATTAAATTTCATTTGCATTTGAATTTCGTCATTATTATTTAACACAACTACAGATTTAGGGTTTAAATCTTTATCAAAAGTAATTTTTTGCTTAGCTAATTCATTGTTATTTGAATAATTCACTTTTGTTGTAAATACATATGTATCATCTATTTCTTCAAAGATTTTTTCATCATCATTTTCAATATCTTTTAAAATCATCTGTAAAATATAGCTTTGAGAGTTGTTATAAGGCCATTCACTTTGAAATTTAAAACTTTTATTTAAAGACGGTGTTAGGACATAAACTCCTTCAGTATTTTTTAAAATTATTTGTTCATGATTATTTGTTTTATTTTTTAAACTTACTCTAAAATTATCATTCTTTTGATAAGCAACTTCGACATCATATAAATAACTATCTTCATTATTAATAATTTCTAACTCACCATTTAAATAATAACCATTTGTCTTATCAATTTTTTTACTTAAATCTTTAATTATATCTTTTTCACCATATTTACCACATCCAACTAAGATAAAACAACACATACAAATTAATAATAACCACTTTTTCACTTTCTCACTCCTATTCAATTAATTATATTTAATCTTTTTTTAAAAAATGTATATTTTTTTTAAATTTGGTAAAAATACCTAATGATTAATAGAAAGGAATGATTTAATTGGAAACTTTACAAAAAGTATGTTTAGTTTTTACTATTATTGGAGCAATAGTATGGGGATTAATCGGACTATTTGATTTTAATCTAGTAGCCTCTATTTTTGGAGAAGGTTCAATCATAGCACGAATCATCTATACAATTGTAGGAATTACAGGATTAATTAATATTGGTATTTTATTTAATCATATCGAAGATTAACAAATAACTAATATAGTTTTAAAAAAAAAACTATTGGATAAACCAATAGTTATTTTTCGTAAATTCTAACATTCATTTTTAAGACTGAAGATAAGTATTCAACACGTGGATCATTACCACTAACGATAATAGATACTTCATGTGTTCCAACACCTAATCCTTTTAAATCAACATAAACATTGATATCATCAGCCGTTATATTGTTAACTATATCTGTAACACCTTTTAATTTAACAGTTACACTGTCAATATCAATTGGAACAACGCCATAATTACTATTCAAGTTAATTTGCGATATAGTTACATCTTCAATATCAACATTACTTATATCATTGCTTAATTTAACATCTACAGTCACATTATCAATACTCATATGTTTAACGCCTGTTGGTCTTTCTAAATTAACTTTAAACTGTGTATCTTCAGATAAACCTTCAACATTAATATATGCTGGCAAATATTCAATTGTCGATAAAATCTCACTTGGTCCATATAAAGTAACCATAGTATTTTCATTGTTGTTAATTATCAAATTACTAATACCCATATTATAAACAACATGACCAGTTGGAATAACTTGAATTGGCACTTGTTTACTTGGAGAATCAATTAATAATTGAACATTAACTCTAGCTGGACTAATTTCTACATCAACAACATTTCCAGCCTCATCATATGCTCTTAAAGGAGCTGAAACCGTAATTGTTTCTCCCAATTGAAAATCTGGCAATGAATTAATATCAACTAAAGCTTTAACAGTAGCTACTTTATCTACTTTATATGAAGCTCCTTTAATAACTACTGAATCAGTATCAGTACTAGCTTCATCAATAATATATCTTGCATCTAATGAATCTTGATTTAACAAATCAACAGACAATGTCTTTGTAGCTGAAACTTTTTCATAAATAACCACTGTAGCTACCGATGGATTAACACTGTATCTAATTCCACTACTTAATTGATCATATTTTATATCAACTTTATGAGTTCCCGGTTTTAATCCCCACAAATCAATTACAACTTCATTAGTAGGAGATTGTTTAGCAATGTAAAGATCTGCTTTGTTACCAATCAAAGTTATATCTACACTTTCTGGAATTCCTTCTACTACATAGTTGTCTTCATCATAAGAAACATTTACTTGATCAATTGTTAAAACTTCCGCTGAACTTTCAGAATAAGTTAAAATCCTTTGATCAATTATAATAAAAATTAAAATGGCTGAAATTAAAGAAATAAATAATAAAGTATTTGTATGAGATAACCAATTCTCAAATTTTTTGCTAGGTTTCTCGAATTTTTTATTTATTATTAAAATTAACTTACTGATTGGCATAACAATCAACTTATCAATTATTCTTGAAAAAAAGGAAATGATATTTTTAAATATTTTCGCTATTGTTTTCATTTTTTATATCTTCCTCCTCAACAAAAACTTCTTTTTTAGGTCGTAATTCTTCTAATAAGCGAAGTTTGACTTCATCCAAAGTTAAATTATAATATAATTCACCATCAATAGCGATTGATAAACGACCTGTTTCTTCAGAAACAACAATTGCGATACAATCACTAACTTCTGAAATTCCTAAAGCTGCACGATGACGTGTACCTAATCGTTTACTAATCTTTAAGCTATCGCTAGTTGGGAAAACGGCTCCAGCACTTGTAATCTTATCACCTTGAATAATTAATCCACCATCATGTAATGGATTATTAGGGAAAAATATAGAAATTAATAAATCTGAAGAAATATCAGCATAAATTTTTTTTGATTTTTCAATATAATCATTTAAACTATTATCTCTTTCAATAACAATTAAAGCCCCAATTGATTGTTTCCTTAAATAATCTAAAGCATTAGTAATTTCATAAACCATTTTTTCTCTTTCATCAACCGTCAAAACTTTATGTCGCCCCAACAATTGACTACGACCCAAATGTTCTAATACACTTCTTATTTCTGGTTGGAATATTATAATTAATGCCAAAGGTCCCCATTCGATTACATAATCAAGTAAAAAACCAATAGTAACTAAACCTAAAATATCACTAACTATTTTTAAAGCAATAATAATTAAAATGCCTTTAAACAGCAAAACCATTTTGACGTTTTTTCTAAGACTTTTTAAAATATAGTAAAGTGCAAACCAAACAATTAAAACATCAATAAAGTTTTTAATTAAATCAATAATACTATTAAACGTCATTTTGACCTCCTTTATAAATTATATCATAAATTTGTTATTAAGTTAAAAAAAGTGACTTTTAGTCACTTATATCCAACCAAATAGACTAGAAATTTGTGGTAAGAAAATAATAAATAGCAACATAATAGCAAAAATTATACCAATAAATATGTAAGCATTTTTATTACTAGTTTTCTTTACTTCTTGGTTGACTTCCTGTTTTGATGCTTCAAATGGACTATATTGATTCGTATGTGATAATGCTTCTTCCATTGCTTCATCTTTATTTAAATTAGCAACTGCACTCATAGGATCAACATTTGTTTGACTTATTTGTTGGTTTTGAGTTATAGGAGAAGTTGCTGTGTTTGGTATTGATGTAGGTTGAACAATAGTAGGATTTACTGGGGTGGGATTGACAATATTTTGATTCATCTGTTCAGCTTGTCCCATTGGCACTTGGTTAACATTTTGTGCTTCCATATTAGGCATAGTAGGTTGAACATTGTTATTTATATTATTAGCTTCGTTATTCATATTTTTACCTCCATTTATTATAAATCCATTATACCAAAAAAAATAGTAAAAGAAAATACTATTTTTTAATTTTATCTAGAAATTCATCTTCATCCCAAATTGGAATACCTAATTTTATCGCACTATCATATTTACTACCAGGATTTTCACCAACTATAACAGCGCTTGTCTTTTGACTAACACTACCACTTACATTACCACCTAATTCCTCGATTTTTTCTTTAGCTTCATTTCTTGTGATGGTACTTAATGTTCCGGTCAAAACAAATGTCTTGCCATTGAACTCGTCATTGACATTAGTTTTACCTATATATGTCATGTTAAGTCCATAGCCTTTTAATTTATCTATCAACTCTTGATTATTAACGAAGTACTCAACCACACTTTTAGCAATAGCTGACCCAATATCTTTAATATTTAATAATTCCTCATAACTGGCATTCATAAGATTATCAATATTATAATAATATTTAGCTAAAATTTTTGCCGTTTTGCTGCCTACATATCTAATTCCCAAGCCAAATAATAGTCTTTCCAAAGAGTTATTTTTACTATTTTCAATACTATCTAACAAATTATTAATACTTTTGCTACCAAATCCTTCTAATTCCATTAATTCTTCTTCATATTTATATAATTCATAAAAATCTAAAATACTATTTAAATATCCCATATTATAAAAATCTTCAACTATTCTATCGCCAAAGCCTTCAATATTCATTGCATCTCGACTAACAAAATGAATTAAATTTTCAATTTTTTTCTTATCACATTTATCATTGACGCAATAATAAGCTGTATCTTTTTTTAATAACTTAGTATGACAAATTGGACAAGTATCCGTCATTTTAAAATCAATTTCTGTTCCATTTCGTCTTTCTTCTTTAACATTTACAACTTCTGGAATTACATCACCAGCTTTGCGAATTGAAACTATATCACCAATTTTTATATGTTTAGATAAAACATAATCTTCATTGTGAAGAGTTGCTCTTGAAATAATTGATCCCATTAGTCTAACTGGTTCTAAAACAGCGTTAGGAGTTACTTGACCAGTTCTACCGACTGTAAAAATTATATCTTTTAATTTAGTTAATACTTCTAAAGCAGGAAATTTATAAGCTGTTGCCCATTTAGGATATTTGCTAGTAAAACCTAATTTTTCTTGTTGACTAAAATCATTAGTTTTTATAACAATACCATCTATTTCATAAGGTAATGTATCTCTTTTTTTCGTCCATTTACTAATATATTTTAAAACTTCATCGATATTTTTAACCAATTCTATATTAGGGTTAACATTAAAACCCAATTCTTTCATAAATTGTAATGATTCATAATGCGTTTTTATTCCAAAATCTTCTGGATTAGGTAAATGGTAAATAAAGCAATCTAAATTTCTTGAAGCAGCTATCTTACTATCTAATTGCCTAACACTACCAGCAGCAGCATTACGGGGATTAGCTAATAACTCTTCACCATTAGCTTTTCTTATTGCATTTAGTTTATTAAAACTTTTTTTACTCATGTATATTTCGCCACGAACTTCAATATCAAGTGGTTGACTTAAAACTAAAGGAACAGTTTTAATTGTTTTAACATTATGAGTAATATCTTCCCCAGTTACACCGTCGCCTCGAGTAGCACCTCTTATTAATTTACCTTTTTCATATAATAACGATACGGATAAACCATCAATTTTTAATTCACAAACATAATTAGGATTAACTTCTTTTCTTATTTTTTCATCAAAATTTCTTACTTCATCTTCATTAAAAACATTACTTAAAGATAACATTGGTTTTTCATGGACAATTTTTTTAAATTCACTTATTACTTCGTTACCTACTCTTTTAGTTGGTGAATCATCACGAACCCATTCTGGATGTTGAGATTCAATTTTAATCAGTTCTTGCATATAACGATCATATTCTTGATCAGTTAAAGTTGGATTATCTAAAATATAATATTCATAATTAGCTTTATTTATTAAATCGATAATTTCATTCATTCTATCCATCTTAATCACCATATATAGTATATCAAAAATAAGAATTTTTTTAAAGATAAACATTAAAAAAAGGCAAAATAAAACCCTTTATTTCTAAAGGGATTATTTATAAAATGGTGTCCCGTACAGAACTCGAATCTGTGACCCTTTGATTAAAAGTCAAATGCTCTACCTACTGAGCTAACGGGACATAAATAATGGCTGCCTCGGCTAGATTCGAACTAGCGCATGCCACAGTCAAAGTGTGGTGCCTTACCGCTTGGCTACGAG
>CALVVR010000031.1 GCA_944363915.1 uncultured Bacilli bacterium
TGCCTTAAAATATTAGTATTTTTCAACCAGAATAAAAACGGTCTAGTAGAGTAAAATCGAAAAATCGTTTTTTCTTTTTATTTTTTTGAATAAAAGCTTGACAACGTGTGTGTGAGTGTGTGTGTGATAATATTACTTACGTGATAATGTGAGATTAGTTGATATACGAAATGAATTAAAATTAGTTAATAAAGATGTTGTTATATTTATGAAGTATGGTAATTTTTATCGAGTATTTGATGAAGATTGTTATATTATAGGTGGATTATTAGGTTATAAAATATATGACAATAAAACAGGTTTTCCGATAACTGAATTTAATAAAGTAAAAGAAGTATTAGATAAAAATAATATTAGTTATATATTTTATAATGTATGTGAAAGTATAAAAGAATTAAATAGTTATGAATTAGTATTAAATTATTATAAAAATTATTTTTATAAAAGTGAATTAATAAATACATTATTTAATTATGATATTACAAATGAATTAGAAAAAATATTAAAAGTAGTTAATTATGAACAATTAAATAAGTTAAGGGAAAAATATGAAAGATAAATTTTATATTATAATTGAAATAAAAAAGACGATTAATTATATTAATAAAGTAATAATTAATTATCCTAAAGTAGAATATATATTAAAAAATAGTATTGAAGTTAATAGTTATAAGTTATTAGAATATTGTTATAAAGCTAATATAATAAAAGAAAAAAGAATTATTTATCAGAAAGAATTATTAGTTATAATTAAAATGTTGGATTATTATTTTTATTTAAGTTATTTAAATAAATTGATAAATAAGAAAAAATACGAAAGTATTAGTAGTTATTTATTAAATATAACTAAATATATTTATGGGTGGATTAGAAGTGAAAAGAAAGGGTAATTTATATAATAGATTATTGGATATTGATTATATTTTAAACACTTATAAAATTATTAAAAAGAATACGAAAAACAAATTAAAATTAGAAAAATTTGAGGAAAATTTATCAATAAATATTATCGATATTAAAAATAAATTAAGTAATTATAAGATCGATAAATATAATTTGTTTATGATATATAAGCCAAAGGAAAGATTAATATTAAGTTTAAATTTAAAGGATAAAATAATTAATCATATGGTAGCTTATTTATTATTTAATGTATTAGAAAGTAGTTTAATTGATAGTAATGTAGCTGTTAGAATTAATAAAGGAACTAGTTATGGAATTAAATTAGTTAAAAAATATATTAATTGTTATAATGATTATTATGTTTTAAAGTGTGATATTAAAAAATATTTTTATAGTATTAATCATGATATATTAAAAAAGTTATTAAAGGAAAAAATAAAAGATCAGTTATTTTTAGATTTAATAGATAAAATAATTGATAGTACTAATGAAGAATATATCTTTGAATATGCGAAAAAACATAATATTAATTATTTAAAAAATGGATATGGATTAAGTATTGGAAACATGACTAGTCAAATATTAGGAATATTTTATTTAAATGATTTGGACCATTATATTAAAGAAAATTTAAAAATAAAGCATTATATCAGATATATGGATGATTTAGTATTATTTCATAACGATAAAAAGTATTTAAAGTATTGTTTAAATAAAATTATATTATTTTTAAATAAATACGATTTAGAATTAAATAATAAAACAATTATAACTAAAAATAATTTATGTTTTTTAGGATATAGGTTTTATAATAAAAAAATAAAAATATTAAGTAAAAATAGAAGAAAAATATATAAGAAATTAAGAATATTAAAACAATATAATCTTGATAAATATATTAAAGTATTAAATAGTTATTATGGATATTTTAAAATACAAAAATATTAAAAAATATATTCTTTTTTTCTTTATTTCGTGATATAATTTAAGAGTGTTAGATAATGAGGAGGGCAAGATATATGACACAATATGTATATTCCTTTAGTGAAGGAAACAAAGATATGCGTAATCTATTAGGAGGTAAGGGCGCTAATTTAGCTGAAATGAAAGGCTTAGGCCTACCGGTTCCTGATGGATTTACAGTAACGACTGAAGCTTGTAATAAATATTATGATGATGGTGAAAAGATAGCTGACGAAGTTATTGAACAAATTATGAATAAATTAAATAAACTAGAAGAAAGTTCTGGTAAAAAAATGGGTGATTTAGAAAATCCATTATTAGTATCAGTAAGAAGTGGTGCGAGAGCTAGTATGCCAGGAATGATGGATACAGTTCTAAACTTAGGATTAAATGACGAAGTAGCTAAACATTTTAGTGAAAAAATTGATAATCCAAGATTTGTTTATGATTCATATAGAAGATTTATTCAAATGTTTGCTGATGTTGTTAAAGGATATCCTAAATCTAGTTTTGAAAGAGTATTAGATGAGTTTAAAGAAAATAAAGGTGTTTCATACGATACTGACTTAACAGCTGATGACATGAAAGAAATTACGGAAAAATTTAAATCTATCTATAAAGAACTAGCTGGTGAAGAGTTCCCACAAGAACCTAAAGAACAATTAATCGAAGCAGTTACAGCTGTATTTAGATCTTGGAATAATGAAAGAGCAATTATTTATAGAAGAATGAACGATATTCCAAGTAGTTGGGGAACTGCTGTTAATGTTCAAGAAATGGTATATGGTAATAGTGGTGATAGATCTGGTACTGGTGTTGCATTTACAAGAAACCCAGCAACTGGTGAAAACAAATTATATGGCGAATATTTAATTAATGCGCAAGGAGAAGATGTCGTAGCTGGTATTAGAACACCTCAACCTATTTCTACTTTAGCTAGTGTTATGCCTGAAGTATATGATCAATTTGCTAAAATAGCTAAAACTCTAGAAAATCATTACAAAGATATGCAAGATATGGAATTTACAATTGAAAATGGTAAATTATTTATGTTGCAAACAAGAAATGGTAAAAGAACAGCTCCTGCTGCTTTAAAAGTTGCTGTTGATTTAGTAAATGAAGGAATGATTACTAAAGAAGAAGCTTTACTTAAAGTTGAACCTAAACAATTAGATCAATTATTACACCCAATGTTTGATAATGAAGCACTAAAGAAAGCAAGACCTATTGCTAAAGGATTAGCGGCATCTCCTGGAGCTGGAACAGGCCGTATTTACTTTACAGCAAGTGATGTAAGCGAAGCTAAAAAAAGAGGTGAAGAAACATTATTAGTAAGATTGGAAACTTCACCAGAAGATATCCAAGGAATGAACGATGCTAATGGTATATTAACTGTTCGTGGTGGTATGACATCACATGCGGCTGTTGTTGCTCGTGGTATGGGTAGATGCTGTGTATCAGGTTGTGGCGAATTAATTATCGATGAAGAAAATAAAACTTTAAAAACTAAAGATGGCAAAGTATTTAAAGAAGGCGATTACTTATCTATCGATGGTTCAACAGGTAATGTATATGGTGAAGAGATTAAAACTGTTGAAGCAACTATTAGTGGTGATTTTGAAACATTCATGAACTGGGCTGATGCTACTAGAAGATTAAAAGTAAGAACTAATGCTGATACACCTAAAGATGCAATTCAAGCTCGTAAATTTGGAGCTGAAGGAATCGGTTTATGTCGTACTGAACACATGTTCTTTGAAACTGATAGAATCTTCAACTTTAGAAGAATGATTTTAGCTGATAATCTAGAGCAAAGAGAAGAAGCTTTAGAAAAAATCTTACCTTATCAAAGAGGCGATTTTGAAAAATTATTTGAGGCAATGGAAGGAGATCCAGTTGTAATTAGATATCTTGACCCACCTTTACATGAATTCTTACCTCATACAGTTGAAGAAATGAAACCTTTAGCTGAAAGTTTAAATATCAGTTTAGAGACAATTCAAAATAGAATTGATGCTTTAAAAGAGTTTAACCCAATGATGGGACATCGTGGATGTCGTTTAGCTATCACATATCCAGAGATTGCTAGAATGCAAACTAGAGCGGTTATTGAAGCTGCTATTAATGTTAATAAAAAGGGTATGAATGTAACTCCAGAAATTATGATTCCATTAGTTGGTGATGTTAAGGAATTAGAATATGTTAAAAACATTGTAGTTGAAGTAGCTGATAAGATTATTAAAGAAAATAATGTTGATTTACAATATAAAGTTGGAACTATGATTGAAATTCCAAGAGCGGCTTTAACTGCTGATGAAATTGCTAAACAAGCTGAATTCTTCAGTTTTGGAACTAACGATTTAACGCAAATGACTTATGGATTCTCAAGAGATGATGCTGGCAAATTCTTAAATGATTACTATGATAAAAAAATCTTTGAAAGTGATCCATTTGCTAAATTAGACCAAACTGGTGTTGGTCAATTAGTTGAAATGGCAGCTATTAAAGGTAGAAAAACAAGAAGTGATATTCATTTAGGTATTTGTGGCGAACATGGAGGAGATCCTTCAAGTGTTGAATTCTGTCATAGAATTGGCTTAGATTATGTATCTTGTTCTCCATTTAGAGTGCCAATTGCTAGACTTGCAGCAGCTCAAGCTGTTGTTAAAGAAAAATAATCTTTATAAAAATAAGATTTTATGGCTTTTTGTCAAATAGTGTTGATGGAACCAAAACTAGTGATAAATAAGTAATTGATAAGGATGGTCAAATCGAAAGATTTGACCTTTCTTTAATTATATTAAGGCAATAATAAAAATTATAAAATAGTTTAATAATAAATTGTATTTATTTAATCATTGACAATAAAATTAATTTATAGTAAAATGTATATAGATGAGGAAAACTCATATAATAAAAGAGATACATTTAATTGCTTGAGTTAGATGTTTTCTCCATAAAATATTTTGTTAAAGAAAACACCGTTTCAAAAGTTGATTCGGTGTTTTCGTTTAAGATTAGTCTTTTTTAAGGACTATGATTGTATATAATACAATAGTTATAAAAATAACTATTAATTCCAATGGAATTAATCCTTTCTATAGCTTTTTTGACCATAGAAATCACCTCCTTAAGCAATAAAATCTAAAAACTAAAAAGATAATACTGCTACGGAGTAAAACACCTAACATTAAATATATCCCTTAAATTAATTATAAATTAATTATAGATAAACATCAACAATAAAGTAACAAAATATAGAATAAAAAACAGAATATTTGTATTTAAAAAAGGTAAGATATAAATGCTAAATGGTATGAATGATGATCTCAATAAAAAAAGAAATTGACTACAGCTCCAAGCGGAGCGAAACCAATTTCTATAATTAAATTATACAATATTTTTGAAAATTAGTCATCAATTTCATAACTAATTATTTTACCGGTTGTAGCATTAATTTCATATTCATATTCTTGATAACCAACTTTAAATTCAATTTCATATTTATTGTCATCTAATTCAATTTTAAAATTAGAAACATCACTAACACCGGCATGATTTAAGGCGATTTCCTTAGCTTTATCACGAGAAATAGAAGCGTGTGTTTCATTATAATCGTCATCATCATAATCATTATCGATAGAGTATTTTAATATTTCACCAGATAGACTGATATCATAATCGTATTCCTTGTTATTATATCTAAATTCAATTTCATAAGAATTATCATCTAATTCAATTTTATAATTACTTACATTGCCAGTAATACCAGCATGACTTAAAGCGATTTCTTTAGCTCTATCTCTAGAAATAGTAGAATTATTATTTGTATTATTACCTGTGTTGTTATTACTACTGTTGTTATTGCTGTCGTTTACATTTTTATGATTATCGATATCATATTCCATAATATCGCCAGTAGTAGCATTAATTTCATATTCGTATTTAGCATTATCAGCTCTAAATTCGATTTCATAAACAATTACTTCATCATAATCCATTTCAACTTGATAATTAGTAACATCAGTTACACCAGCATGATTTAAAGCGATTTCTTTAGCCTTATCATATCCGATATAAGCTTTATCACTAGCGCTTCCTTCAACTTTAATATTTTCATTATTGCTTGAAATTAAGTTTAATTCGTTGATTGATAAATTAGCTAATTCTTCATAAGTTAATAAGTTATTATTAGCAATAATATCTTGAATTAATTTAGCTTTACCTAAAGATATGTTATATTGATTAGCGATATTTTCTAATTCACTTTCATTAGATACTGTTTGGCTAACGATCGAGAAGTTATTATTAGCTAGATTAGCGTTTAATTGATTTACTATTTCTTGACGTAATTTTTCATTTTCTTCTAAAGAATTTCCTTCGACTGAAATAAGAATCGAGTTAGCAAGTTCGTCGATATAACCATTTTTAACCATTGAACCAATTAAAGCATTAATGGCTACATTCATATCACTACCGTTTAAATCCATATCGCTTAATATTTTATTACCATCTTCGTTATTAGCTATAACATCGATTACTTTATTTTTCTTATTGATTTTTAATTCGATACTTGGATTGACATCAATTCCAATACGAGAAGCAACTTTAAAATTATTATTATAAACCCCAAACCCAATTAATAAACAGAATACTAAAGTACATGCAGTTACCAAAAATGGTACCATATTTCTTTTTTTCTTTTCCATATAAACAATTCCTTTCTTTTCATTTAGTTTTTTATTATCGAACTCGGGAAGGTCGATATTATGAAAAGCCTTATTAATTTTATTTTCAATATTTTTCATTTTTCCTCCTTCATAAGTTCTTTTAATTTTTTGATTGCACGATGGTATTTAGAGAGAGTAGTAGTTAATTTTAAATCTAAAATACCAGCAATCTCGTGAAATTTAAATCCATTTAAACTATGTAAAACAATTATTTGTCTTTCTAAATCATTTAAATTTTCTAATAAATAATTAATTAATATTTTATCGTAGTTATCAGTTGTTTTAAATTCGATATTAGTAATATCAACTTCTTTTTTGTTGCTTCTTATTTTCATATAGGCTAGATTTTTAGTGATAGTTAAAATCCAAGCCATCGGTTTACCTTGATTTTGATAGCGATAAGCATTGTGGTAGATCGATATAAATGTTTCTTGGGTTACATCTAAAGCGTCATCATGATTTTTTAAAATACTTAAAGCGAAACTATAAACATTAGTATTAATTAAATTATATAGTTCATTAAATGCCTCAGTATCGTTAAAAGAAATTCTTTCTAAGTAGCCATCTAGATTCATGTTTTTACTCCTCTCATTAAGACAATGCATTAAAACTAATTTTTATTGCATCAAATTTTATTTTTTTCAATTTAATTTTATCTTACTAATAAATTAATGTCAATAATTATATAAATTTCTAAATTTAAGGTATAATAATAATGGAGGGATAAAATGAAGGAAAAATATGCGGAATTATTATTAGAAAGTTGTTTAAATATAAGTGAAGGACAACCTTTATTGATATCATGTCCGATTGAAGTTTATGATTTTGTTAGAATATTAGTAAAAAAAGCTTATGAAAAAGGTATTAAAGATATTTATATCGATTATAGCGATGAAGTAATAAAACAATTGCAACTTAAGAACTTTAGCGAAGAAGAATTAGAACAAAGTCCTTTTTGGAATAAGAAGATATTTGATGAATATACTAAAAAAGGTGCGGCTTTTTTGATGCTTTGTACTTATGAAGAAAGAAATGATATTGATAGTAAAAAATTAGATTTAGTTGCTAAAGTATCAAGATTATCACGTCCTTTATTTAAAGAAAAACAGTTAAATAATGAAATAGCTTGGAGTATAGCAGCTGTAGCTACAAAGTCATGGGCTGATAAGATGTTTCCTGGTGAAGCAAACAATCTTGAAAAGTTATGGGAAACTATTTTTAAGATGTGTTTAATCAATGAAGATGATCCTATTAAATCATGGCATGAAAAGACGAAACTAACTGAAAAACGAGCTAAATTTATGAACGAGAAACAATATAAGTATCTATATTTTAAAAATAAATTAGGTACTGATTTAACAATCGAATTGCCAAATAACCATATTTGGGCAGGTGGTGGAGCTTTAGTTAATGGTAAAAAAGTAATTGAAAATATGCCGACTGAAGAAATATTTACAGCCCCTTACAAATATGGTGTTAATGGAGTGGTTTACAATTCTAAACCTTTAGTCTATAACGGCGTTTTAATCGATGACTTTATGATTAGATTTGAAAATGGTAAAGCTGTTGATTTTAAGGCAAAAAAAGGTTATGATGCTTTAAAATCGATTATCGAATTCGATGAAAATTCAAATAAATTAGGTGAAATTGCTTTAGTTGATTACGATTCGCCAATTTCCAACTCTAACCTTATTTTTTATGAAACATTGTATGATGAAAATGCCTCTTGTCATATGGCTTTAGGTTCAGCTTATTTAGAATGTATCGATAATAATCAAACTAAAGAAGAAATATTTAAACAAATAAATCAAAGTAATAATCATGTTGATTTTATGTTTGGGACTTCTGATTTAGAAGTAATTGGTATAAAAGATGATGGTAAAGAAGAAATCATTATGAAAAATGGCAATTTTATTAAATAATGAATAAAAAATCTCTTTTTAGATCAAAATGAATCTGAAAGGAGATTTTTTTATGGCACGTCATCGAGTTGAAATAGTTGGCGTGAATACTGCGAATATTAATGTATTAAGTAATGAAGAAATGCTACAATTATTTAATGAATTTCATAATGGAGATTTACAAGCAAAAGAACAATTGATTAAAGGAAATTTAAAATTGGTTTTATCAGTTTTAAAAAAGTATAATAATCGTACTGATAATTTAGATGACTTATTTCAAATAGGATGTATCGGATTAATTAAAGCTATCGATAATTTTGATTTAGAACATGATGTTAAATTTTCAACTTATGCTGTTCCAATGATATTAGGCGAAATAAAAAGATATTTAAGAGATAATAATGCTATTAGAGTAACAAGAAGTCTAAAAGATATTGCGTTTCGTGGTTTAAGAGTAAAGGAAGAGTTAACGCATAAATTAAATCGAGAACCAACTAATAAAGAGATTGCTGACTCATTGGAAATACCAGAATTAGATGTAATTCAAGCTTTTGAAGCGGTCAAAGATACAGTTAGTATGTCAGAACCAATTTATAGTGATGGTGGGGATACAATTTATCTGTCGGAACAGATCGCTGATAACAATGATAAAATTAATTGGGATACAAGATTGATGCTGAAAGAGGCCCTTAACAAATTAAAAGACAAAGAAAAGTTTATTATTCAAAAAAGATATTTTGAAGGAATTACGCAAATCGAATTATCAGAAGAAATAGGTATTTCACAGGCTCAAATATCTAGAATTGAAAAAAATGGTTTAGATAATATGAAAAAAATGTTAAAATAATCATAAAATTAACTAGGTGGTTAAAATGCGATTAAGTGATTTACAAACTAAAAATATTATAACTACCGATGGTAAATTAATCGGTAATATTATCGATGTCATAATTGAAAATGGTAATATTAAATATTTAATTGTTGAAAAAAGTAAATTTTTAATTTCGATATTTACTTCCAAAAATGAGTTTGAAATAGAATGGAATCAAATAAAAACTATCGGTGATGATGTTATCATCGTCGAATGTCAATGAAATGATAAATTTTGATATCTTCATTGACTCTTTTTTTTATGTGTGTTATACTTAAATTCCCGTCAAAAAATGAAAGACTCTTATAATAAAAACTAGATAAGTCAAGTTATACAAAATTTGATACAATTAATCTAGGAGGCTGATGTT
>CALVVR010000032.1 GCA_944363915.1 uncultured Bacilli bacterium
TCCACGTGAAACATTAGTTATTTATAGTTCCACGTGAAACATTAGTTATTTATAGTTCCACGTGAAACATTAGTTATACGTGCTTTTTTTCATTAATAAATTAATGAAAAAAAGACTAATTTCTATAAGAAATTAGATCTCTATTTTATGCAAAAAAAATTATACTGTGGATAACTCGTTGTATTTAGTTACAATTTTAAAAATTAGATATGAAAATACTTTGAATTTTTAAAATTATTTTAAAATATTATACTAATTTAATAAATTTAAAAAGAATCTAGTTGTTTTCACTAGATTCTTCTGTTTCATTTGAACTATCGCTATCTTCTTTTTCTTTTTCGATCATGGCTACAGTAGATACTTTCTGTTCATCTTTTAAATTAATTAATCTAACACCTTGAGCTATTCTTCCTGTAGATGAAACTTGTTCAATCGGTAACCTTATAATAGTACCACTGTTAGTAATAATCATTAGATCTTCATTATCATGGACTGTTTTAAATGAAACAATATTTCCATTTTTTTCGGTAATGTTTAACCCTTTAACACCTTTACTACCTCTATGAGTCATACGGTATTCTTCAACATCAGTTTTCTTTCCATATCCGTTCTCGGTTACTACCAAAATTTGTTGGCCTTTTTCAGCAATTTCACAACCAACAGCAATCCCATCACCTATATCAATGCCACGAACTCCAGATGCAGTTCTACCCATAACTCTTATTTCTTTTTCATTAAATCTAATCATTCTACCATTAGAAGCAGCAATAATGATTTCATTTTCACCAGTTGTTTTTTTAACTGAAATTAATTCGTCATCTTCTTTTAATGTGATAGCTATTTTTCCAGTTGTTCTTATATTTTCAAATTCATCTATTTTTGTCCTTTTAACTAAACCTTTTTGTGTACAAAATACAATATATTTGCTATTTTCATCAGCACTTACTTTAAGCATTACTTTTACTAATTCATCTTTATCTAAAGATAATAAATTAATTATTGGTAATCCCTTAGATTGACGACTATATAATGGAATTTCATATCCTTTAACACGATATACCTTTCCTTTATTAGTAAAGAATAATAAATAATCATGAGTTGTCATAGAAATAATATTTTCCACAAAGTCATCTTCATTAGTAGTCATACCTTTAATTCCAACCCCACCACGATTTTGTGTCTTATATGTGTCAGTAATCATCCGTTTAATGTATCCTTTATTAGTTAAAGTAATGACAATATCTTCAACTGGTATTAAAGATTCATCTT
The DNA here is from genome assembly GCA_944363915.1 of uncultured Bacilli bacterium. Classification (GTDB taxonomy): domain Bacteria; phylum Bacillota_I; class Bacilli_A; order RF39; family UBA660; genus Faecisoma. Next base: position 1,270 of record CALVVR010000032.1, read on the forward strand.
CGATATATTCGATAGCGGTCATATCAATATTAGTTCTTCTTTCATCGCCATATTTATCTTTAATTGCTAACAATTCTTCTTTAATAATATTATAAATTTTTTCATCACTTTCTAAAATTGCTTTCAACTCTTCAATTAGTTTTAACAATTCTTTTAATTCTTCTTCAACTTTACTTCTTTCTAATCCAGTTAAACGTCTTAACTTCATTTCAAGAATAGCGTCAGATTGAATATCAGATAAACCAAAACGATTCATCAATTCTTGTTTTGCAATAACATCACTTTCAGCATTTCTAATAATTTTAATAACTTCATCAATATTATCTAAAGCTATTTTATAACCTTCTAATATATGAACTCTTTTTTCAGCTTTATCTAGCTCAAATTTTGTTCTTCGAATAATTATTATTTTTTGATAATCAATATATTTAGAAATAATTTCTTTCAAATTTAATATTTTAGGACTTCCATCATCAAGCATTAATAAAATTATTCCGAAATTTGTTTGTAATTGTGTGTGTTTATATAGATTGTTTAAAACAACATTGGCATTAGCCTCTTTTTTCAAAGTAACAACTAATCTAATACCATTTTTTAAATTACTTTCATCGTGTAAATCACTAATCCCATCAATTATTTTTTCTCTAACCAACTCACCAATTCGTTCTTGCAAAGCTTTTTTATTAACTTGATAAGGCAATTCAGTAATAATAATTTGACTTTTATTATTATTTTCTACAATTTCAACTTTACTACGAATAGTTATTGTTCCACGACCTGTTTCGTAAGCTTTTTTTATACCATTATTTCCTAAGATGGTAGCAGCTGTGGGAAAATCCGGTCCTTTAATATATTGCATTAGTTCAGGAATAGTTATGTCGTTATTATCAATATAGGCTACACAACCATCAATTACTTCTCCTAAATTATGAGGAGGAATATTAGTTGCCATACCAACGGCAATACCCATTGTTCCACTTACTAAAATGTTAGGAAATCTACTAGGTAAAACCACAGGTTCTTTAGTTGTATTATCGAAGTTTGGAGTAAAATCAATAGTATTTTTATTTATATCGCGTAATAATTCAAGTGATAATTTAGAAAGACGAGCTTCGGTATAACGATATGCAGCGGCTCCATCACCATCAATTGAGCCAAAATTACCATGACCCTCAACTAAGACATAACGATAACTAAAATCTTGAGCCATACGGACCATCGCATCATAAACAGATGAATCACCATGAGGATGGTAGCGCCCTAAAACAGCACCAACAGTAGTCGCACTTTTTCTAAAAGGCTTATCAGGAGTTAAATTATCTTCATACATTGTGTATAATATACGTCTATGAACCGGCTTTAAACCATCTCTTAAGTCTGGTAAGGCACGTGAAACAATAACACTCATTGAATAATCAATAAACGATTGTCTTACTTCATCTACTATGTTTCTTTTTTCTAATCTATCCATAATTCACCTCCTAAACATCTAAATTTTGCGCATATGTCGCATTTTCTTCGATAAATTTTCTTCTTGGTTCTACTTCTTCGCCCATCAATGTTTCAAATGCTTGATCAGCCATAATAGCATCATCAATTGTTATTTGTATAAGTGTTCTATTTTCTATATTCATAGTTGTATCACATAACTCATGAGCATCCATTTCACCTAAACCTTTATTACGGCTAACCTCATATTTTATACTAGGATTTTGTTCTAATAATTTACTAATATAGGCATCCCTTTCCTCTTCATTTAAAACATATTTTGTCGTTTTACCATGCTTTATATTATATAACGGTGGCTGGGCAGCATAAACATATCCACCTTCAATAATAGGTCTAAAAAAGCGATAAAATAAAGTCAATAATAAAATTCTAATATGTTCACCATCGACATCAGCATCAGTCATAATAATAATTTTATGATATCTTAATTTATTAATATCAAATTCATCTCCTATGCCAGTACCAAAAGCAGTAATCATACTTCTAATTTCTTCATTTCCCAATATTCTGTCTAGACGAGCTTTTTCTACATTTAAAATTTTACCACGAAGCGGTAAAACAGCTTGGGTTTTGGGATCACGACCACCTTTAGCTGATCCACCAGCTGAATCTCCCTCAACTATAAATATTTCCGAAATACTAGCATCCTTACTAGTACAATCAGTAAGTTTTCCCCATTGATTAATTGCGTCTAAAGCACCTTTTCTTCGTGTTAATTCACGAGCACGCTTAGCTGCAACACGAGCGCGAGCAGCTGTCATCGCTTTTTCAACAATAAGCTTAGCATCTTCCGGATTTTCTAACAAAAATCTCTCGAATCCATCGCTAAATACATCATCTGCAATTTTTCTTACTTCACCATTTCCCAATTTAGTTTTGGTTTGTCCTTCAAATTGTGGATTAGGATGTTTACAAGAAATAATCATTGTTAAACCCTCACGAACATCGTCACCAGATAATGGTTCATCATTATCTTTTAAAAATTTATTATTCTTAGCATAATTATTAATAATTCTAGTTAAAGCTCTTTTTACACCTTCTTCATGAGTTCCACCTTCACGTGTATTTATATTATTAGTAAATGAATAAACATTTGAAGTATATCCATCATTATATTGCATAGCAACTTCGATAGATATATCATCTTCTGAACCCATTACATGTATTATCTGTTCATGTATTGGTGTTTTATTTTCATTTAACATTTTCACATATTCACTAATTCCACCTTCATAAACAAATTCTTCTTTTCTAATATTTAATGGATCCCTATCATCGATCAAAATAATTCTTAATCCTTTATTCAAAAATGCCAATTCTCTAACACGAACTTTTAATACTTCATAATCAAAAGTAGTTGTTTCTTTAAATATTTCAGGATCTGGTTTAAATGTTACAGTTGTTCCTGTTCGGTCAAGTGAACATTTATCAATTATCTTTAATGGTTCTACAGTATGTCCGCCATTTTCAAATCTAATTTGATAAACATTACCATTTTGATAAACTTTTACTTCTACCCAACTACTCAAAGCATTTACTACTGAAGCACCAACGCCATGTAAACCACCAGATACTTTATATCCACCGCCACCAAATTTACCACCAGCATGTAATACAGTATAAACTGTTTCTACTGTGGATAAACCTGTCTTAGGATGAATACCTGTGGGAATGCCACGACCATCATCTTTAACTGTTACTGAATTATCTTTATTAATAATAACTTCAATATCATCACAATAACCGGCTAAAGCTTCATCAATTGCATTATCAACTATTTCCCAAACCAAATGATGTAAGCCTTGAGAACTAGTAGTTCCAATATACATACCAGGACGTTTTCTAACTGCTTCTAGTCCTTCTAAAACTTGAATATCCGAAGCATCATAATGATTATCTTTCATTTTTTTCCACCTCTTCTGTCTTAATTATTTCACCGTCTTTAATTTTAAAAATACTAACTGACGTAAACTTTTTTTTATTAATTTTTTTTAATTCTGTCGTTGTGATAATTACCTGAATATCGTCAGACAAGTATTTTATAATATTATTTTTCTTTATATCATCTAACTCACTAAATACATCATCTAAAAGTAAAATTGGACTATCACCTTTAAATTGTTTAAAAATATTAATTTCTGATAATTTAGTAGCTAAAATAGCCAATCTTTTTTGACCTTGTGAACCATATAATTTTAAGTTTTTATCACCTAAAAAAAATTCTAATTCATCACGATGAGGTCCAAATAAAGTACTTCCAAACTTAATTTCTTTATTTAAATTTTTATCCAATTTTTCTAACATTTTTTCTTTTAAATTATTATTATCATCAATAAAATTAGTAATATATTGGATATGAAAATCTTTAATCTTTGTTATTTCAAAAAATATTTTTTCGCAGTTTTCATTTACTTTTTCAACAAATTTTTTTCGCATCTGATAAATCAAAAGAGATTTATCTACAAAATAATTTGTTATTATTTGAAAATAAGTTTTATCATATATTTCATTTTTACTCATTTTTTTTAGATATTCATTCCTAATTTTCAATAATTTATTAAATTCATTTAACAATTTTAGATAATTATTTGATAATTGACTCAATTCTAAATTTAAAAAATTACGACGATTATTAGGTGACCCTTTAATTATTTCTAGATCTTCAGGATAAAAAATAATAATATTTAAACTATTATTAATATAATCAGTTATTTTTTTTACTTCTTGACCATCAATTTTTAAAACTTTTTTATCAAAATTATAATCAATTTCATATTTTGTCTTTATGTTGTTTTTTTTAACAATACCTTTTAATTTACAAAAATTCTTTCCTGTTTGAATCAAATGATTATCCAATTGTAATAAATGAGATTTAGTAAGCCCTATAACATAAATACTTTCTAATAAATTAGTTTTTCCTTGAGCATTGTTTCCATAAATAATATTAACATGCGAATTTAATTTAATATTTAATGAATTATAATTTCGAAAATTTTGCAACATTAATTTTTCTAAATACATGTGTCCACCTCGTTTTTGCATAAAACGGCATTATTTTCGCTTTTAACCTATTTATGTACACCCTTACTCACATATATATTATATCATAAAATAATGCATAAAAACAAATAAAATAGGTAAATTACCTATTTTATCCTATTTTTTTTGATTGGTTTTTTCTTCTTTTTAAGCGCATAAGTAACATAGTAGCTCGCATTATCTGATTTTCTAAAGAATTAAGAGAAACTTTAATTTCAAAAATTGAATTATTGACAAATTTTACTTTCGAATGTTTTTTTGATTTTTCATAATTATCCACATTATTTACGCAAATCCAACAACAATCTTCTGATTTTGGTGAACAAGTAGGAAAAATTACAATTTCTTTTACTTCATCAACGATAATTGGCAATTTATAATCCATATCTAATAATTTTTTAGCACCTATATATCGACCACTATAACTACTTCCATAATATTGACAACTAATATCAACAACTTCAAATACTGGTTTTTTTACAATATAAGTTCCATTAACATCATGAATTTTTGTTTTATTTTTTCCGACTGGAGTTATTAATAAGGTATCAGCATTAATATAATATTCATCAAACATAAATCTATCCTCCTCCCTGACCAAATAAAAATTGGCATAACTCTTATACCATAAACATATTGTCGAATTTTGTCGAATTTTGTCGAAAATATAAAAAAAATGCATTTTTTTGCATTTTTTAATAAGTTTTTATTGGAACAATCAACTGAATTAAATTTTCGTCTTCTGGATTTTTTATAATAATTGGTTTTATTTCACCATTAAAGGCAAGTTCAATTTTTTCACAATCTAAAACTTTAATAGCATCCATCATATATTTAGATGAAAAAGCAATTTTTATATTTTCTTGATTATTTTTTTCTACTTCTAGTTTTTCTACAACATTTCCAATTTCTGGAATATTTGAAGATACAACCATCGTATTATCGTTACATTCTAATTTAATTGTATTTTTCTCTTCTTCAGTTGAAAAAAGGGAAACACGATCAAGTAATGAATAAAATTCATTAGTTGAAACAGTTAATTTTAATAAAAATTCAGTTGGAATTAATTTTGATACATCTGGATAAGTTCCATTTATTAATCTAGATAACATAATTATTGTTCCAAATTTAAAGATTATTTTATTGTTAAAAATATGGATTTCCACAATTTCTTCTTCGTCATTAAACATTCTTGAAAGTTCAATTAAATTTTTTGTTGGAATAATAATATTTATTTCTTCATCTACTGTTTGATCTAATTCAATTATTTTTTTAGCTAAACGATAAGAATCAGTAGCTGTACATTCTAATATATTTTTAGATATTTTAAAGTTGATTCCAGTAATTGATGGACGTGATTCTTGAGTAGAAGCAGCAAAAGATGTTTGATTAAAAATATTTTTTAATACTTTATTACTTAACATAATAGGATTTTTACTTTCTTCTAATTCTAAGTTAGGAAATTCATCAACATTATTACAATTAAGTGAGAATGAAATATTTGTTGTGGAAATATATATTTTAGAATCCATTACTTCTTCAATTGAAATAATTTCATTGGGTAATTTTCTGATTATATCATATATATATTTCCCAGATACTGCAAATTTTCCACAGGTATAATTTTCTTCTATTTCTTTATTAGTAATAAATGTTCTAATTGCAATATCATTATCTGTACTTGATAAATATAATCCTTCCGTTTTTAATTCAAATTTGATACAATTCAATATAGGTCTAATATTTTTATTAGAAATTCCTTTAATAACAAAGTTTAAGTGTTTCATTAAATATTCTTTTTTTATTTTGAAAGTCATAAAATCAGCTCCTTTTTTTATTAATTAAATTATATATGTATTATTATAGATGTGGATAATGTGGAAAACTTTAAAAAAACATTAGATTTACTATTATTTCCCATAGTGGAAAAATATGTTTAAATTATTTAGTTATCCACGGCAATTGGTTAAGAACTTTGTTTATTTCAATATTAAGTTCATCATTATTTTCTACTTCTTTTTTTATTTTATTAACGGCATGCATTACAGTTGTATGATCTTTTCCACCAAATTCAGATCCAATTCGTGGCAATGATTCTTTTAAATAAACACGGCAAATATACATTGCAATTTGTCTAGGAATAGTAATATCATTTGATTTTCTTTTTCCTTTTAAATCTTCAATACTAATATTATAATTATTAGCGATAATTTGTTGTACTTGTTCAATTTTATTTTTAGATATAGTAGTAGTACCAAAATAGTCTTTTAAAGCATCCATAGCCAAATCCAAAGTAATATCAGATCCATTCATTATAGTTGCATAAGCAATTATTCTAGTAATAGCTCCTTCTAGTTTTCTAATATCACTAGTACAATTATTAGCAATATATTCTTTAACATCTTGTGGAAAAAAAGTATTCATATTATTTCCATTAATTTTATTATCAATTATATTCATTCTTAATTGGTAATCTGGTGGAAGAATATCGACAATTAATCCCCAAACAAATCTAGTTCTTAATCTTTCTTCTAATTTTTTTAAATCATCGGGAGAACGATCAGAAGCAATTACAATTTGTTTATTATTTGTATATAAATCATTAAATGTATTAAAGAATTCTTGTTGAGTTTTATGGGCAATTTCTAAATATTGAATATCATCGATCATTAAAACGTCAACATTACGATATTTTTCTTTAAATGTATCGATAGTTTCAAAATTATTATCATTTTCATTTTTGCGATAAATTTTTAAAAAATCATTAACAAAAGTATCAGTTGTTACATATAATACTTTTTTTCGACTATTTTCTTTTATATAGTTACCAATAGCATGCATTAAGTGTGTCTTTCCTAATCCACTTTTACCATAAATAAATAAAGGATTATACATACTACCAGGTTGTTCTGCCACTGCCAGTGCAGTAGCTTTAGCAAATTTATTACTAGCACCTGAAATAAAATTTTCAAAAGTGTATTTAGGATCTAAATTTGATTGAAATGTAGTATTTTCTGGAACACCAATTTCATCGATGTCAATAATGGTTTCATTATTGATATCATCTTCAGTTACAAATTCAAATTTAAAAATAGAACCAGTTACGTCAGTAAAAGTTTTTTCAATTAAATCAATATAGTTTTCTTTTAAATGTTTTTTATGAAGTGACATTGGTACTAATATTTTTGCACATTCTTCAGTAAGTTCAATTAATTTAGTTTCTGAAAACCACATATCATATAATACAGGAGTAAGACTACCTTGTATTTTTTCTAAAAAAGAATTCCATATACTATTTATATCCACAATATCACCCACTTTGTTTCATATATATTCTACCTTATTTTCTAAAAAAACGCTACAAAAATGTGGAAAAATATTAAAAAAAAATTAAAATCCACAGTTAAAAAGGTCTTATATTATTGGGAAATATAAGTTATCCACTTTTTTGTGGATAACTTTATCAACTATGTATAAAAAAAGTTAATAAAATATTCCACAATTGTTAATAAAAATGTGGAAAACTTTTTAAAATGTGGAAAAATATTGTTTTTTATAAATATTTTGTTAATGATTTGTATATTATAAAAAATAAAACAGGCTAAAACATGGGTATTATTGAATGATTTAAATAAGATTTAAATAAAATAAACCTATAAATTAAATATAGATTAAAAAAAAATTATTAAAAATATAATTTTTTGATAAAAAATATTTGACAAAAATGTCTTTTGTCTATATAATCCCAAATTTAACACTTTTTAGAAAGTAAAAACTCCCTAAGTCCCTGTTTATGCGGGTTTAGAGAGTTTTTT
>CALVVR010000033.1 GCA_944363915.1 uncultured Bacilli bacterium
TATTTTCAATAAATTTTGTACACTTTTTTCATAATTGGTTGACAAACAATAAATTTGTTACCTTTATTAATTTTAAGCTTTTCCTTATTTTATGCTACTTTCCACAACAATTCTTATATTTCTTTCCCGAACCACATGGGCATGGTTCATTCCTACCAATTTTACTTACCTTTTTTGGTTCTTTTTTCTTTGGTTTATTATCGCTAACAGCTTCCCCTTTAGCAACTTGTTTTCTAACTGAATTTTGTCTTATTTCTGCTCTTAATAGATACATTGTCGTTTCTTTTTCAATCGTATCTAACATCGCATCAAACATTTCGAATCCTTCAGTCGTATAAGCTCTTAAAGGATTTTCTTGAGCATAACTTCTTAAGTGAATACCTTCTCTTAGTAATGACATAGCATTAATATTTTCCATCCAATGCATATCAATAACTCTTAAATAAATAGCTTTTTCAAATTCATCCATTATTTCTTTAGGAACAGATTCTACTTTAGCCTCATATTCTAAAACTATTTGAGCACATATATAATCAATTATTTTATGATAATCCATATTATTTAAATCATCTAAAGATATTTTTTTAGATAATAATTTACCGTTAACAAACTCTAATATTTCATTTAAATCTTGGCCATTTAAATGATTATTGTCTAAATGACTTTCAACTAAATGCGTAATAAAATCATTAAATAATTTAATAACTACTTCATGAATTGATTCACTATCTAAAATTTCATTACGTTTTTCATAAATTATTTCCCTTTGTTCATTAACTACATTATCATATTCTAACAAATGTTTACGGATATCAAAATTATTTCCTTCAACCCTTTTTTGAGCCGTCTCAATAGAATTAGCTAACATTTTTAAACTGATAGATTGATCATCAGTAAAACCAACTTTCTGTAATAATACTTTAGCACGATCTGTACCAAAACGAACCATCAATTCGTCTTCAAATGAAACATAAAATCTAGTATATCCAGGATCTCCTTGACGACCTGATCTACCTCTTAATTGGTTATCAATACGTCTTGATTCATGACGCTCAGTACCTATTACGCATAATCCACCTAGTTCTTTAACACCTTCGCCTAACTTAATATCAGTTCCACGACCAGCCATATTAGTAGCAATCGTAACTGCTCCTTTAATACCAGCTTTAGCAATTATTTCAGCTTCACGAGCATTATTTTTAGCATTTAATACTTCATGAGGTATTCTTACCTTTTTCAACATAGAACTAATTAATTCACTAGTTTCAACCGCTATTGTACCAACTAAAATTGGTTGCCCTTTTTCATGTCTTTCTTTTATTTCATTAATTATTGCTTTATACTTACCATTTTTAGTGGCAAAAACTAAATCGGTATCATCAATTCTAATAACTGGTTTATTAGTAGGTATTACAATAACATACATATTATAAATATCTCTAAATTCTTCTTCTTCAGTTTTAGCAGTACCAGTCATACCAGCTAATTTATGATACATTCTAAATAAATTTTGAAATGTAATTGTTGCTAAAGTTTTAGTTTCTTGATTAATTTGTACGCCTTCTTTAGCTTCTATCGCTTGGTGTAAACCATCAGAATAAGCTCTACCTTGCATCAAACGACCTGTAAATGGATCGACGATTACGATCTTGCCATCACTAACAACATAATCGAAGTCTCTTTTCATTCCATAATTAGCTTTTAACGCTTGATTAATAAAATGAACTAAAGTAGTATGTTCAATATCATATAGATTATCAATGCCAAAAGCTCTTTCTGCTTCTTTAACACCTTTATCGTCTAAAGTAACTGCTTTTGTCTTTTCATCATATAAATAGCCGTCATTTTCCTTCAATGACTTAGCAAATCTATCAGTTTGAATATATAAATTGGCACTATTCATTGCCCCACCAGAAATAATTAAAGGAGTTCTAGCTTCATCAATTAAAACTGAGTCAACTTCATCAACAATGGCAAAGTTTAATCCTCTTTGGACTCTGTCACTAGCTTTAACCACCATATTATCTCTTAAATAATCAAAGCCAATTTCGTTATTAGTAGAATAAACAATATCAGACTCATAAACTTTCTTCTTTTCTGAAGGCGTTAATTCTCTTAGATTAACGCCAACTGTCAATCCTAAAAATTTATAAATACTTCCCATCCACTGTGCATCACGATTAGCTAAATATTCATTGACTGTAATAATATGAACCCCTTCACCTGTTAAAGCATTTAAATAAGCTGGCATAGTCGAAGTTAAAGTCTTACCTTCACCAGTTTTCATTTCAGCAATATTACCATAATGAATTGCTAAACCACCAATAACTTGAACATAATAGGGTTTCTCACCAATTACACGATAAGCAGCTTCCCTAGCTACAGCAAAAGCTTCTACTAATATATCTTCTAATGTTTCACCATTTTTTAATCTTTCTTTAAATTCAATTGTCTTGTTTTTTAATTGTTCGTCAGATAATTCACTCATTTCTTCATCTTTAGCTACAATTAAATTTGCTTGTTCTTTAAATTTTTCTAATTCCTTATATTCATGATCAAAAAGTTTTTTTAAAAATTTCATTTTATTTCCTCCAGTCTTATTAATTATATCAAAAAAAGAGTAAAAATAACAGTTGTTTTACTATTAATTTAAAGAAAAATAGGTGAATTTCACCTATTTAGTTTCAATAATGCCATAATTACCATCTCTTCTTTTATATAAAATATTAAACTCATTAGTTGCTTCGTTAGTAAACACAAAGAAATCATGACCTAATAAATTCATTTGCAAAATTGCTTCTTCTTCATTCATCGGCTTCGTTTCGACAATTTTTCTTCTAACAATTTTCCCTTTTTCATCTTCATCTTTTTCTATTTTAAAATCTGTTTTAAATTCAATAATTTCTTTACTTACTTTCTTTTTCATTCTTGTTTTATTTTTTCTGATTTGCCGTTCCAATTTTTCAGATACCAAATCGATGGCCGCATATAAATCATTATGAGTATCTTCAGCTCTTAAAATTAATTTTTTCATTGGAATTGTAACTTCAACAGTTTGGTCTTTTCCTTTGACTTTAACCACTACATTGGCAGTTATGTTATCAGGATTTTCCAAATATTTGTCAAGTTTACCAATTTTGTTTTCAATATAGTCATTGATTGCTTTAGTAATTTTAACTTTACTACCTCGTATATTCATTTTCATAATATCGCCCTCCTATTAATATTATACCATATTTTTAAATTAAAAATGTGGAATTTTATGTGAAAAAAGAAAGAATTTAATCTTTCCTAAATTGTTGTAATATAATACCCATTCCGATCATAATAGCAAGAAAACTAAACATAAAACCTAAAGTTGGAATCGAAGTTAATATACTTATAATTGTTATACCAACTAATCCAATTAATAATGGATTTTCTTCTTTTTTAACAAAATTTTTCCAAATTATATAACCTAATAAATAACCGGTAAAAATAGTGGCTAAACAAATTGCAATTATATATAAAACCAAACTTAACAAAGCTAATGAAAAAGTAAATGTAAAGCTAAATAATACTAAAGAAATAGCAGGAATTAAAATTAATGATAAAGCTCCAAATCCAAATAATGAGAAAAAACTTAAAACGTTAATGCTTTTATTTTTATCATTTACTCTTTTAAACAATTGTGGAATAATTAGACAAATAACCGAAAATAAAACTAAAGTACTAATTAGATTAATAATGAATTTTATAACTTGATCAATCAAAGTTGTTTTAGTTAAAATTTCATCTGTTAAAATTGTTTCACCTATCTTTGCATTATCAGCAATATTCACAGTAGCATCTTTGTTATAAGATAATGTCCCTATTACCGCTTCATTTATATCAATATTAGTAGCATTAATACTTAGATTACCAGTTACCTCACCATTAATAACGACACTAGAAGCAAAAATCCTAACATCTCTATTTATTTTACCATTTATTTTTACTTCACTACCAAAAATTATTAAATCTCTATTTACTTCTGAATCTTCATTAATATTAACTAAATTACCAAAAATAAAACCATCATTATTTATTATTCCATTAATATTAATATTATTACCAAAAACTAAGGAATAATCACTAGTACCATTATAATTTACATTATTACCAAACAATGCTTCAATTCCTTCAGTTATATTATTAGAAGTAATATTATTACCAAAAATAGCTGAACTACTATTAACTTTATTGTCTTCATTCACACTATCACCAATAACAGTATTAACATCAGCTTTAGCAATCATTGGTACTACTAGTAACAATAACAACAAATATTTTAACTTTCTCATTCTATCACCCAAATAATATATTACCATTATATGGTTAAAAAGTCAAAAATATTTTATAAAATCACGTAATTTTTTAATTAAAGATGGTATAATATAATTGGTGAATGATATGGAACTATTTTTATTATGTTTAAAAATATTTGGTGCAAGAATTCTAGACGTTTCTTTAGGAACATTAAGAATGATGATTACTGTTAAAGGTAAAAATTTATATGCTAGTTTAGTTGGCTTTTTCGAAGTATTTGTATGGTTCATTATTGTAAGAGAAGCATTAAATACTGATGAAACTAGTATTTGGGTTGCTATATCATATGCTTTGGGTTTTGCAACCGGTACTTATATTGGCGGTATATTATCTAAAAAATTTATTTCTGGCAATTTAAGCGTTCAAATAATTACTAACAAAGCATATCCTGATATGGTTAATGTTTTAAGAAGCGAAGGTTATGGTGTAACAGTAATTGATGTGGAAGGAAAAAATACTGATGAAGAAAAAGATATGTTATTTATTGAAATAAATAATAAAAGTTTTAATCATTTACAAAAAATTGTTAAACAAATTGATCACAATGCTTTTATCGTCGTTAATGAAACTAAATATGTCATGAATGGCTTTTTAGAAAATATAGTAAAATAGCTTAGGAACATAACCTAAGCTATTTTTAATAATTATAAACACCATTTATTTTATCATAAGTCATTTGATCTTGTGTATCTACTGTCCATTCGTCATTTACTCTTGTTAAACTAATTTCAAGAGTATATCTTACTTTATCTTTGGCATCTTTTAATTTATCTAATTTATAATCATTGAACTTAGATACACTATAATTACCATTCTCATCATTAAATTCTGCCATATTATTATTCATATAGTTGTTTGCTTCGTCTAATACTTTCTTAAAATCAGTAACCGATATTTCCACTGTTACAACAGCTTCATCACCATCAATTGTTTCATTTTTAATTTCATAAACTAAATTTTGATAATGTTTTTTCATAATATCTTCATACATAACCTTTTGACTTTCAGTTAAAGTATTATCCTCATTTAAAACATTATCCAAATCAGTTAATACACTATTATCTAAAGATTGATATTTTTTTAAAAATTCCTCAGTTTTTTTAGTTGGTGTATTAGATAAATCATTACAACCACATAATAACAAACATAATCCAATATAAATAAATTTTTTCATATTTCACCTCAAATTTAGTTTAACCAATTAAAGATGAAATATTCAAAATAATTATCGATTATTCATCTATTATTCCAACGTCTAAATGACTTAATGCTTCTTGCAACATAGCAACTTCATTAAGATTAACTACAATTGGCTGAGCTAATCCAAAATAGCTATTGTCAAATATTACTTTTAAATTATCCATAGATATCGAACAATTTTTAGTTTCAATTAAATCAACATTTACTGGAGCTTGATTTTGTGTGAAAACTATTGAGGCATCAAATAAAATCATAGGGCCAAAAACTAGATCCGAAAATTCCTTACCTGTTGTTGATATCCACCAACTATTACAATATTTTTCACACATTCATCATTTAAATTATAACTAAATCTATTTTGTTCGTATTTAACTTCAACCATATTAGTTAAAGATATTTCATTACCACTAGTTGCATCATAAACTTTAGAAGGCAAATACTCTCCTTGAACTAAACTATTTAAAATTACACAAAAACATTACCATTTATTTTGGAAAAATTAGATTCATTATTGCTAACATAAAGACTAGTAGCATCATATATAATTTCTTTACTAGCTTCACTTATTTTATTTTCACTTTCTCTAATTGCGTTTAAAATAGGTGGAAAAGCCATTATAGCAATCAAACTAATATAATTATTACACCTATTAATTCAGCTAAAGTAAATGCTTTTTTCAATTAAAATCACCCCTTAATAATCATTGTAACTCATATGGTGATTCGGCAGTACCTTCTCCTCCAGTGAATGTTAAGGCTGAAGGCCCTGACTTCAGATAGATTACTGGTCGAACGCCATTATTAAAGACATTAGCAACATAATTAAGAGTTCCTTGTTCATCAACTACATAATTATGCATCTCATGATAGTAATTCATCATCCAATAAGAGTAATAAGCAATAGGATTTTCTATTGTACTTATATCCACAAATGTTTTTAATTTTGAAGTTGATACATCAATGTCGTTGCCACTAAACATCTCACCTATTGTTGGTAATCCAACACTAGATTGCAAAGTTTCACTTTGTATCTCATTATAATTTCCGGTATATATACCTATATAGAATGTTTTGTTACCTGTATATCGATAGTTACTTGATATATTATTTGCAAAAATGTTTAATGGTGTATATATTATACTATTTTTTGAAACTAACTTTTTATATGTATACTCTTTATTATTTAGTCCATGAGGTACAATTAAATTAAAATAATTATTATTTGTACTATCATAACTGTTTATTTCAGGCTCTACTACACCACTGCTATCTATTGAACTAGTACTTGGAAGTAAGCCATTCAATATTACTTTTACACTATCATTGTCTTTGCTTACTACTCTAAATGTACATAAGTTATCATCACCACAAGCATTATCAGCTCCATTATATGGAACATTAATATATTCTCCTACTTGTACATCATTAGTACTTGTTGCCTTATCAGATGTTTTATAATTTGAGCTTAGAGTACCATCCCCCCCAGTGATGGTTATATCAGAAATTTTTATAACTGCACGGACGCCGTACGCATACAAAGGATCATTGAAGTCGAGGCTACCATCGCCGGCAACATAACGGAGAGTGATCGAACTATTCCTATTTCCTAACCAAAAATGATCTTTTATATCTAAATATGAATCAAAGCCTCCAGCTCTATTATATTGGCCTTCATCTAATAAACCAACTTTTTGGATTGTTGTTATTTCATCCACATCTGTATATATTCCGATGTTGAATGTATTATCTAATATGCTATGTTGTATACTACTATCTAGACTATTATAAAAATAATCATTTAACCATGTATTGATATAACTACTTTCATAAGTCCCTTGTGTTGGCCATACGGAACTCGCTGGGAATATTGCTGTTAGTGGTTGTTGAGATATTAATGTTATTGTATTTGCATTTGTATCAAATTCTATTACTCTCCATTGATGTCCTCCATACCATAGGAAATTATTTGCAACTTCTTCATTTGTTCCTGTATAATAATAAATATTACGATTTGTCTCATCTTGTACTAATCCTGTGGTATTATCAGAATTATATTGTTCTAACAAAATATCAATTAAATTTTTTTGTCTAAATTCAACACATTCATTATTTAAATTATAACTAAATCTATTTTGTTCATATTTAACTTCAACCATATTAGTTAAAGGTATTTCATTACCACTAGTTGCATCATAAACTTTAGAAGGCAAATATTCTCCTTGAACTAAACTATTTAGAGTTACACAAAAAACATTACCATTTATTTTGGGAAAATTAGATTCATTATTACTAACATAAAGACTAGTAGCATCATATATAATTTCTTTACTAGCTTCACTTATTTTATTTTCACTTTCTCTAATTGCGTTTAAAATAGGTGGAAAAGCAATTATAGCAATCAAACCTAATATAATTATTACACCTATTAATTCAGCTAAAGTAAATGCTTTTTTCAATTAAATTCACCTCTTAACAATTATTGTAACTCATATGGCTCTTCAGCAGTACCTTCACCTCCTGTGAAGGTTAGGGCTGAAGTCCCTGACTTCAGGTAGATAACTGCACGAGCGCCGTACGTATTCGTCGGATTGCTGCCGCCCATGCTGCCAATGTCGTCGACGCTACGCACGCTAGACGAACTATAACGATTCATTGTCCAATAATAACTTGATACAGTTGGATTTTCAATTGTGGCTACATTCACAAATCTTTTGGTACTTGATGTAGATAAATCAATGTCATTCCCACTAAACATCTCGCCTACAGTTGGTAATCCGACGTTAGCTGATAACGTTTCATCTTGGACATCTTTATAATTTGCACCATTTGGATAATCACCAATATAGAATGTTTTATTCCCTGTATAACGATAATCACTTGATATATTATTAGCAAATGTATTTAATGGAGTATATATTGTATGACTTGTTGTGATTGTTGTAGTATCGCCATATGTACTTGTTGTTGGAAGTAATCCATTTAATATTACTTTAATGCTATCACTATCTTTACTTACTACCCTAAAGGTACATTTATTATCATCACCACAGGCATTATCACTTCCACTATATGGCACATTGATATATTCGCCCACTTGAATATCACTAGTATTTGTCGCTTTATTTCCTGCTTCATAATTTGACTCTAGAGTACCATTACCTCCGGTAATGGTTATATTAGAAATCTTTATAACTGCACGAGCGCCGTGCGTAGTCGTCGGATTGCTGCTGCTCATGTTGCCATTGCTGTCGACGTCACGCACGTTAGACGAACTAGAACGATTCCCTAACCAATACACATCTTTTATATCTAAATATGAATCAGCTCCACCTGCTCTTGTATATTGGTCTTCATCTAATAACCCAACCTTCCCAGTTGTTGTTATTTCATCAACATCGGTATAGATTCCAATGTTAAAGGTGTTACTAACAATACTGTTTTGTACACTACTATCTAAACTATTATAAAAATATTCGTTTAACCATGT
>CALVVR010000034.1 GCA_944363915.1 uncultured Bacilli bacterium
TTTAAATTAGATAAAAAATCTTTTAATTCTTTAATACTTAATTTAGTTACTTCATAAATATTTTTTTTATTTATTAAAACCGCTAATACTGAATCGTCTAGTCTTGCTCCTTTACAAGTTGGACAAATTGATTCAGTCATATAGTTTTCAATCCATTCCCTTATCCAATTGCTTTTAGTTTCCATATATCTTCTTTCTAAATTAGTAATTACACCTTCATAATAATCTTTGCTATTACGAGTATTACCATTTTTAGAAGTATATTTGAATTCTAAAATATCTTTAGAACCATATAAAATAATATCTAATTTTTTACGATCTAATTTTTTTATTGGTAAATCAAGATCAATATCATAAAAATTAGCTAAAGTATCAATTTGCGTTCTCGAAGTATTATCATCATCCAAATTTAGGGAAACAATCGCTCCTTCATTAATGCTTGAGTCTTGGTTAGGAATAATTAAATCTTCATCAATTTTTAGTTTAATTCCTAAACCTTTACAATCTGGACATGCCCCATATGGCGAATTAAAACTAAACATTCTTGGCTCTAGTTCAGGTAATGAGAAATCACATTTAGGACAAGCATAATTCTCACTCATAACAATTTCATCTTGACCAATAACATCAATTACTACTTTACCTTTACTTAATTTAGATGCAAGTTCAATAGATTCATATAATCTACTTCTTATTTCATCTTTAATAATCAAACGGTCGATTACTACTTTGATAAAATGTTTTTTATTTTTTTCTAAAGTTATTTCTTCTCCTAATTCGTATTCATTATCATCGATAATAACACGAACATAACCGTCTTTTTTTAATTTTTCTAATAAATCTTTATGCGTTCCTTTTTCACCATAAACAACAGGACTTAAAACTCTAATCTTGGTGTCATTTTCTAAATTCATAATTTGATTAGTCATTTCTTCGATACTTTGACTAGTGATTGGTTCTTTATGAATTGGACAATAAGGAATACCAATTCTGGCATATAATAATCTTAAATAATCATATATTTCTGTAATTGTTCCAACTGTACTACGAGGATTTTTATTAGTTGTCTTTTGGTCAATACTAATTGATGGACTTAAACCTTCTATACTATCGACATCAGGTTTGTCAGTTCCACCTAAAAATTGTCTAGCATAAGCAGATAGACTTTCGACATATCTTCTTTGACCTTCAGCATAAATTGTATCGAAAGCTAAACTACTTTTCCCACTACCTGATACTCCAGTCATAACAATTAATTTATTTTTAGGAAGTTCAATACTAATATTTTTTAAATTATTTTCTCTTGCTCCTTTAATAATTATTTTATCCATAAACATTACCTCTTCATTCAAACATTAAATATTATATCATATTTTAATTTTAAAAATAATTTTAGGTATTTAAAAACTGTTAAAAAACAGTTTATTCATCAGCATAATTAGTAAAATATCTTTGCACTAAAACAACAGGAGTTCCTTTATCACCAGAACCACTAGTTAGATCACAAAGAGAACCTAAAAGATCAGTTATTTGTCTTGGAGTTGTTCCTAAAGTGATATTTTGTCCTTTTAAATCTTTATCTTTTTGTTTTATTTCATTTCTAATCGCTTTTTGTAATTCTTCTCCTTTTAAATTAGCAAATTTATTATCAGATACATATTTTAATTTTATTTCATTTGGTGTTCCTTCTAACCCTTTAGTATAAAAAGGAGAAACTACTGGATCAGCTAATTCCCATATTTTACCCACTGGATCTTTAAATGCTCCATCGCCATAAATCATGACTTCAACATCTTTACCAGTTTTATCTTTAATCATTTTTTGAACGTCTTCAACTAATTTTTGGCCATCATTAGGAAATAGTTTTAATTTTTCATCAGTAGACTTGTTAGATCCTAATAAGCCATATTTACTATTAAATCCAGAACCATCGATTGATTTATTCATAATATCGTCTAGTCCTAAACAATTTAATATTTCTTTAGTTCTAAAACGAGTGTGAATATCACAAGCTAAAGCTTCATCAACATAATTATATATTTCAGATGGGTCATTACCAAAGATAAAATCAATTTCACAGTTTTCACTTTCAACTAATTCTTTATAAAATTCAACATAATTAATACCAGTAAAAGGATGAACTTCATCTTTAAATAATTTATTATATTCTTCATAGCTTAAAGTATCAACATAAGGATTAATATCATATTCTTTTAAATATTTTTCATCGAATAAATGATTACCTACTTCATCAGCTGGATAACTAAGCAACATTGTAATATGCTTACATCCTCTAGCAATACCTTTCAAAATCATCGAAAAACGATTACGACTTAAAATAGGAAAAACAAGTCCAATATGATCAGTTTTAAATTTATTTTTAATGTCTTTAGCAATATTATCTACATTACAGTAATTACCTTGAGCAATTCCAACAACAGCTTCAGTAATAGCAATAACATCTTTATCTAAGATTTCAAAATTTTCACTAATACTAGCATTCATAACTGAATCGACAACAATGCTAGCTAAATTATCATTTTCTTTAATTATTGGTGTACGAATACCTCTTACAATTGTTCCAACGTTTCTCATAATAAATCCTCCAAATTGCAATTTGCTTTCGCATTTAAATTTAGATCCGCAATAATGCCTTTTTGGTAAGCATAATACCCTGCTGCTCCGATCATTGCCGCATTGTCAGTACAATATAAAATAGGTGGTATCGTTAAATTAAAATTATTTTTAACACATTCTTCTTCTAAAGATTTCCTAATTGCACTATTAGCAGCAACACCCCCAGCAACGATTAAATTTTTAACATGATATTCTTTTAATGCTTTAATAGTTTTTTTGGTTAATATTTCAACCACTTTATTTTGGAATGAACAAGCTAAGTCTTCTTTTCTTATTTCATTTCCTTTTTGTTTTTCATTGTTAACTAAATTAATAACGGCTGATTTAATGCCACTAAAGCTAAAATCATAACTATCATCGTTAAGTGGTAGTGGTAATTTATAAGTATCATTACCTTCTTTAGCTAATTTGTCGATACTAGGTCCTCCTGGATAAGGAAGTCCTAAGACACGAGCTACTTTATCATAACATTCACCAACAGCATCATCTAAAGTGCCACCAATTTTTTTAAAGCTATAATTTTCTTTCATATAGATTAATTCTGTATGACCACCACTAATAACTAATGCAATTAACGGAAATTCCATTTTCTTAACTAAATTATTAGCATATATATGTCCTGCTATATGATGGACAGGAATTAAAGGCTTATTATAAATATAAGCTATTGTTTTGGCAGCAATTAATCCAACTAACAATGAACCAATTAACCCTGGCCCATAAGTTACCGCGACCGCATCTATTTCATCCATAGTAATGTTAGCTTTAGTTAACACTTCTTCTAAAACAATCGTAATGCTTTCAGCATGCGAACGACTAGCAATTTCAGGAACAACACCACCATATGATTTATGAATATCGATTTGTGATAAAATGACAGTTCCTAGGTCAATATGTCCATCTTCAATAATACTCATACTTGTTTCATCACAAGATGATTCGATAGCTAATATTTTCATAAAGACCTCCTTTCCATTAAATATCCGTCGACGCCATTATAGTAATTAGGTCGTGTAGCTATTATTTTAAAGCCTAATTTTTGATATAAATTAATTGCTTTAATATTGTTGATGTTTACTTCTAAAGTAATATTTTCATAATTATAATTATTAATAATATAGCTTAATAATCTATAAGCAATATGTTGTCTACGATATTTTTCTTTAACAAAAATATAATTCACTTCCAAACGATCATAAATAACACTATAGTCTAAAAATCCAACGATAGTATCATCTATAAAAAAACCTAAAACTTTATTAAACTGATTAAAGCTTACTTTATAATCACTTAAATTATTGACTAAATCTAAATCATTAACTTCTTTTAGCATCTAAATTTTCTTCCGCTTCTGTTTTCTTTAAATAATTTGGTTTTAAAGTATGGGGATTAATTGGTTCATCATTTTCATGTTTCTTAATTATTTTAACGATATCAATTTTATCAGTAGTATTTATAATAGTATAATTATTAGGATATTCTTTTTCTAAATCACTTAATAAAATATGTTGCTCATTAAAATAAGGATTTAAATTTTTATAGTAAATTGCACCATATACATATCCTCTTCTTGCATCAATCAAACAAACATTATAATCTGTATCAGTATTAGTTGTAGCTAATAATTCTAGCTCGCTTAAAGGAATAATTGGGATATTTAAACAAAAACCAATTGTTTTAGCAATTGTTACTCCTACTCTAATTCCTGTAAAAGAACCAGGACCATTAACGACAAATATTTTATCAATATCTCTAATGTTTAAATTAGTTTTAGTAAAAGCTTCATCTAAGATAGACATAACTTGTGATGAAGTCTGATTTGTTTCATGACTATTAAAACAATAAATTTCTTTATTGTTTTCTAATATACTTATAATTAAATTGTTTGATGTATCAATAAATAGATATCTCATAATACAGCCTCACATAAATCTTCATATTGTTTACCATAAGGAGTAATAATTAAAACTCTTTTATTTTCATCGACTACTTTAAATTTTATATCTAATCTTTCTTTAGGTAAAATATCTTTAATAGTATCCGCCCATTCGATAACAACTATTCCACCTTTAGTGAAATAATCTTCAATATTAACCCCACTTGTATTACCATCTAAGCGATATACATCCATGTGATATAAAGGTAATTCACCATCATATTCTTTAATAATGGAAAAAGTTGGTGAGGTAATAGTATCTTTAATTCCTAAAGCACTAGCTAAAGCCTTAGTAAAAACTGTTTTCCCACTACCTAATTCACCGTTTAAACAAATGATCATATTCGGAAATTTTTCTGATTCAAAATTCTGCGCTAATTCAATTGTATCCATTTCATCTTTTAAAGTAATTTTATATTCCATATTTTAATCACCAATAATATTATATAAGATTAAAAAAATTATTACAATCCTTTTTATTTGATTTTTCCTAAATAATATTTTTTCTTACCTTTTCTTAATACAACTACTGAATTATCAATAGCCATTTCTTTAGTAATAAGTTTATCTTCTAGTATTTTTTCGTCATTGATTGTAATCGCGCCATTATTTATAAATTCTCTTGCTTCTCTTTTACTAGTACAAACATTATTATCAACTAATATATCGACAAGATTTCCTTCTTTAAATTCAAAAGTAGGTACCCCTTTGAAACCGATTAATATTTCATCTTTCGTTAAATTTTTAACTTCCCCACTAAATAAAGCTTCACTTATTTTAACGGCTTTTTCATATTCTTCCTTACCGTGTAAGAAAGTGATAACTTCTTTAGCTAAAGTTTTATGAGCTTCTCTTTTTTCTGGACAAGCAAGATGTTTCTTTTCAATTTCTAAAATTTCTTCTTTTGATAAGAAAGTTAATTTTTTTAAATATTCAATTACTTTGCTATCTTCAGCATTTAAGAAAAATTGATACATTTCATAACTAGAAGTTTTATTGATATCTAACCAAATAGCATTACCTTCACTTTTTCCAAATTTAGTTCCATCAGCTTTAGTAATCAATGGCATTGTTAAACCGAAAGCTTCTTTACCAATTTTTTTTCTGATTAATTCAACTCCGGAAGTAATATTACCCCATTGATCAGAGCCTCCTATTTGTAAAGTACAATTTTTATTTTCATATAACCATAAGAAATCTAAAGCTTGCATAATCATATAAGAAAATTCGGTATAAGTGATTCCTATATCTAGTCTACTTTTAACAGTTTCTTTGTTTAACATATAATTTAGGTTGAAAAATTTACCGTAATCTCTTAAATAATCGATAAAATTAATATCTTTTGACCAATCATAATTATTAACAACTTCAAAACCAAAGATATCTTCAACTTGTTTTCTTAAACGTTTATAATTATATTCTAATGTTTCTTTAGTTATCATTGGTCTTTCTGCACTTGGCTTAGGATCGCCAATTAAACCAGTTGCTCCACCTACTAGTAAAATAGGATTATGTCCTCCTTGTTTTAGGCGAAAAGCCATTGAAAAAGTTGAGTAATGACCAATGTGTAAACTATCGCCTGTTGGATCTGTTCCTATGTAAAAAGTCAATCCACCATTATTTATTTTTTCAATTAATTTTTCATCGGTTATATTTTCAATCAAACCCCGCCATACTAATTCATCATATAATTTCATTTTTCATCTCTCCTATCTGTACTTCCTAGTCCACCTTTACGAATATCCGTAACATTATCATCATCAGTAGTTAAAAAGTTGATAAACACACCTTGACAATAAGCAGTATTTTTTTTAATTGTTACTGTTTTGTTTCCTTCATTTTGAACGGATACCCACATATGTCCTTCATTAGATTCATTGTTATAATAATCACTTTCAATTAAACCAATTTGATTAGTAAATCTTAAGTTATATTTAAATCCTAAACCACTTCGCATCATAAGTAATAAAGCTTCGTCATTATTAAATTTAGCTTTATAACCAGTTGGTATTTTAACTATTTCACCTGGTTTTATAGTTATGTCATTGATAGCAAAAAAATCATACCCTGCACTATACTTAGTGGCTCTTTTGGGTAACATGTAATTATTATATAAATCTAGATCGTCAGCGATATCTTTTTTAAATTGTTCAAAACTTATTTTTTCAAAATAACGCATGTTAATCACTTCCTATCTTTTTTGACAAATGTCATTATAATCAAAACTTAAAAAAATATCCATAAAATAAGGCTATATAAGGACGAGATTCCCGCGGTACCACCTTATTTTATGAATATATCATACACTTTAATCTTTAACGGAATTACCCGTTTTAACTCCCAAAATGTAATTTATTATTTAACCTTGATTAGTTTCCATCAGCCACTAATTTTCTTTATTACCAATTAAATAACTATCGTTTTGTTCTTCGTTAAATAAGCAATATAAATATATCACATTTAATTTATAGTTGTCAAATATTTTTCTTTAATATAATTAATTAAAGATTTTTGTTCATTAATTATTTTATTTTCTAAAATTTTATTTTCTAAATCTTTATAAATTTCATTAACAAAAGGCCCTGGTTTTTTATTCAATAAATTACAAATATCAATAGCTTTAATATCAATATCTTTAATGGAATAAATAGGTAATTTATTATATTTTTCAACTATATCAATTCTTTTAATTCCTTTTATTTCACCAGTTAAAGTACAAACATATAAACCATATTTATATAAAATTTTATTATCTAAAATATCTTGATTTAAAGTCTCTTTAATATCTTTGATTATTTGTTTTTCATTATTAGAAAAACTATATATATCTAAAACATCTAATTGTGCCCAAATACCTAAAGATGAAGTTGTAACAACTAAATTATCAAAGTTAAGAAGTTCTAAACTATCTACTAAATTTAATTCTTTGATCAAAGATAAACCATACGCACAGTTGGATGAAGAAAAGATTTTTTCTAATTCATCCTTTTTCCGAAAATAAGATAGTTTTTTTAACAAATGACCATGTTTTTTTATAGCTTTTTTTAATTTTTCATCTAAATTGAAATCAAGAATTGTTGCAAATCTAATTGCTCTTAGACTTCTTAAAATATCTTCTTTAATTTTTCTATCAGCATTCCCAACACATTTGATTATTTTATTATCAAGATCTGTTTTAGCATTTAGCAAATCAATTAAATTACCTTTACTATCAATACAAAGTGTATTAATAGTAAAATCTCGTCTTTCCAAGTCATCGACTAAAGTATCAATGTATTTTATTTTGACTGGGAAACGATTATTCTCATATTTGATTTCTTTTCTAAATGTGGTTATTTCAAATCTTATTTTTTTATATATTAAACTAACACTACCATATTCTTGACTTTTTAAAATACTTTCATGAAAGATTTCTTTTAATTCTTTAGGGGTAGCATTAGTACAAATATCAATATCAACACTATTTCTTTTTAGATATATATCTCTTGGGTAACCACCAACAATATAGGCCTTGTATCCAAAATCAGTTATCTTATTTAATATTTCAATAGCAGTATCATACATTAAAGTTCACCCCATACATGAAAAAAAGGTTAAAATAACCTCTTAATTTAAAGCATCTTTTAATTTAGAACCAGCTTTAATTGTAGCAGCAACTCTTGCAGGAATTTTAACAGTTTCACCAGTTTTTGGATTTCTACCAGTTTTAGCAGGTTTTTGTTT
>CALVVR010000035.1 GCA_944363915.1 uncultured Bacilli bacterium
TCTTTGAATTTAATTTTTTTATTATAACCATTAATGAAAATATCATCACATTCTTCAAAGATTAGATAATCATTATTTTTAATTTTTAATACATGGGGCTTTACATAAGCAATATTTGTTTCTTTAATATTTTTAATATGTCCATTTTTAAAAGTATATTTAACATTTGCAAACCTACACATCATTTCAACCTTTCTTTTTAATTCATCACTTATCTTTAATTCTTTAGTTTCTATTGTTAACATATATAATCACTCTCACTTTCTTAAATAACAAAAAAACTAACATTTCTGTTAGTAATTTATTACTCTCGAATTATTAAAAGTTCGAGTTTCCTATCAATCTGGTGCGAGTGTCGTAGATATTTACAACTCTTGCATAGTTCGAAATGATATAAATATCACTCACTAATTAAATTATATCATCTTTTTATCAATAAGAAGCATTTATTTTTCGTTTAACAAAAAATATTTATTCATTTACTGATAAAATTGATAAATACAGTTTAATACAAAACATCTTTTCTAGTATATGGCGAGGTAGTTTCTTCCCCAACATCACCATTATCATTTTTATAATATCTTTCACATCTATTACAATATAAAGTTTTACCACCAGGCATTAAAAATGTAAGTGGTTCATAACAATTAGGACATTTTAATATATTTTTCTTTTTCGTTGCATTTTTTACTGTTTCTTTTTGATTATTATTTAATTCATTCATATTTATACCTCTATTTTTTAACCATCTATAGAAATGTATGATAGTTCTAATCCATATAATTCAATAGTAATTAAATGATCGTCTAATTGATTGTTTAAATACGTTAACTCACCGCAATTAACTTTATTAACATAAATAGTTGGTTTTCCTATTTTCTCAATAATTTCATCTTTTGTATGAGTTTTAACATACCATTCATCTTTTTCAAATTTTTCAAATAAATGGTTAATAACTTTATCTTTATTCTCAAAATAATATTCTATTATTTGATCCGCATAATTAGTAAGTTCTTCTTTAACTTCGTCTGCTGTAATTATAACTCTTAACCCTTTATATCTATATTCAAATCCGTTTTTTATTTTATAAACATAATCATCATATAGTTCTTTTATAAAACTATTCCAATCATTAGCAACAACATCAATAGTATCTGTTTCGTGATTATAAATAACTATTTTATTTGTTTCTCTTTCAAAACATAAAGTATCGCCAAATTCTAATTCTGCAAAAGGTACAAGTTTATCTTTTAATTCAGAATCAAAATTTTGAAATTTTAAGATATAAGTTTTACTATAAGGATCCATAGAATAGAAGTATCTAACTAATTTTTCTGTTCCATTCGCTAACCCTAAAATGTTTTTTTCAGGTTTTAATGATGTGTGTTTTAATAAATAATTTTTGTAATCTTCTACAAATATATAATTAATTTCTTTTTCAACATTGCAAATGAATTCTAGTATTTCAGAGTTTAGTTTTTCTAATTTTCTATCAATACTTTTTAAAATGCTTTCTATTTCTTCATTAGATACATTTAAAATTTTTAATCTATCTTGGTCTTTATCAGATAGTGTGTCTATTATTTGTCTTGCTCTTGAACTAGACTTTGGTAATTGAAAACTAACTTTTCTATCACTTCCTATTTTAATCATTGGATTATTTGAAGTAAACTTTGAAAAATCTAATTCTTCATTTAATTTATCAGCTTGTTCTTCATTTTCTACTTGGATATAATCGTTATAATAACTATCATTCCATTCTAAAAATTGATATAGGAATAAAGCACCACATTTATTACATTTTAGTAAACTTCTCGTACATTCATTAGGTGCAGATATTTCACCATATTTTTTAACAACAACAAAGTCTTTATTATCTTTAAATTCTGTTTCTGAATTGTTGAATAAACAACATTTTTTCATTTCCATTTCTTAATTCTCCTTATTTCTAATACTATTTTTGTATATTATTATTTGTTTGTTCCCTTAAATTAATTAAATTGATATAAGATTCTAATACGTTGATATTATTTGCTTTATATAAAGATTCAGCTGTCTTATTGCAAATTGTTATAGCGCTATTTTGTGGGAATTTTTCATACATTATAGTTTCGTAAAATTCCATTTTTATATCCTTATTATTATCAAGTTTTTCCATTGTATTTTTAATCTGCTCTTTATTCATATTGTTTTCATTAGTCATATAATCCTTTATGGCAGTGTTTACAAAGTAATCTTTATTCCAATCAGTTTTCTTTTTATAAAAATTTAAAACTGATTTTATTTCATTATTATTTGAAATAATTGATAAAGCTTCTTCATCATTGATCAGAAGATCGCAAGGATATTCTTCGTGTTGTCCGCCTATAAAGCGAATATAATATAATCCATATTTTTTTATTAATTTCAATCCTTTGGATTTAACAATTTCTTCCACTATAAATATCTCCTTTTTTAAGTTATCTCTTTTTCTTAACTTCAACTTCTTGTATATCTGATTTAAAGTTAGTAAAGAAATCATATTGACTTTCTGGTATATTATTTTCTTCTTGTGTTGTAGCGTCAACCACATAATGAGAATAAATATCATCTTCGTTGTCTGATGTTTGATGTTGTTGCATTTGTAATTTACTTTCTTTTATATATTCATCATAAACATTATCTTTATCTTTTTCCATAAATTACATCATTCTTCTTCCTGTATTTTCTAATCTTTCTGTATCTAATCTTTGTTGTTCTATTATCTCTTGTTGTCTTAAAATATCATCTAAATTAGGAACTTCAAATCCTTGTTTTCTCATTTCATCAAGTTTTTGTTTCCAACCGGCTCTTAAAATTTCTTGTTTTTCTCTTACTAAATCATCTTTTGTTTTTTCTGGTTGTTTAGTTTGCGCTTGTCTTTGTCTTTCCAATTTCTCATCAAATTCCATTTTTTCTTCTCCTTATTTTATCTGGTATAATTACTAGTAATATTTTTTTCTTCAATAGATTGTTTTAAATCTAATAATTCTTTTTTCATTTTTAATGTTTTTTTGGTATCTTTGACGGTTGATAATACAAATTTAATTGATTTTGTTGCTAAGATAATTCCCATTAATCCAATCTTATCTATAATAAAATTAATTCCATCAAACATTTTTGTATAAACAGCTACCAATACATCACTTTTTGGCAGAGTAGAAACAGTTTGAACCATATTATCAAAAATATTTGTTAAATCTTCTGTTCCAAAATTAGATATATTAGAATCTGAGTTTAGCACAATACTGGCACATAATAATATAATTGAGCCATTTAAAATTGCCTTTGTTATTGCTTTTTGATTGTGCCTTTTATATTCTGTATCAATCTTTTTTATTTTTATAGGTATATTTTCTTCGAAATTATTGTTTTCTAATTGTTTAATTGCAAGTTCTTCTATTTCTTGTTGTGAGTAATCTTTTAATAAATCATTCATATTACATATTCTGGCTTTCTTGAAATTTTGTTAATAATAACTGAAGAAATTCACCATCATTTATAGTAGTTAACGTATCATTTTCAAGTAAGCATACAGCAACACCAGATACACCATCTTTTGTCACTAAGTAAACGTAATTTTTTCCATCAATTTGAATTTGATTGATAACTATATATTCTTTTCCATTGCTTAATGTTAATAAATCACCTTTATCTAACATATTTACCTCCTTCTAATTTTTCATTTTGTTCCAATAATAATTGATTATCTAATTCATCATCATCAACAGAAGAAATAATTTCATAATCCTTTACTTCAATTATTCCCATTAATTCATCTTGTTTTGTTTTTAAATTTTCTAACTTATTTTCTAATGATTTTTTTCTTATTTTATAACTAAAGGCATTCCCTAAATGTAAAGAGCTTGATAATGCAGAAATTGCAGCTCCTATGGGTCCTATCATTTCGATAGCTGAATCAGCAAAAGTTGGTGGATTGCTAGCTGTCAAATTACATATATAAGTTGCTAATGCAATTCCCAATGCTAGTACACCATCTTTAATTGCTTCTTTAACATCTTGTTTTCTATAAATCTTGTAATTTTTATCTATACTATTTATTCTTAATGAAGTTTACCAAATTTCTAACCTAATTCATTTAAGGAATCCTGATTATTTAAATTAATTCTTTTGTTAAACATAAATTACTTCCTCCTATATTTGTTTTCTTCGGGTGGATAATCATTATAACAATTATCAGAATTTTCTGCTAACGATTCATCTTTATTTTTTATGATGTTCTCATAATCCTGATAATAATTGTCATTATTATTATTTGAATTTTGATCTTCATTGATATTCATAGTTGCATCATTAATATAAATATCATAAGCATTGTCATCTTTTTTATCCATTACATCATCCTTCTTCCAGTGTGCTCAACAGTTTCAATATGTTCATTATCAAGATTATTTGCATCGGTGTTATCACTAAAAATTGCTTCTAAATCTAAAAATTCTGCATTTTCTTTTTTCATTTGCTCAATTCTTTTTTTAAAAGAATACAATTCTTCTTTTTTAGGATTAATTGAATCTTCTATAAGCTGCTCTTGTTCAACTTTTGGGCTTAATTCACTTAATTGTTGATTATTTTGATCTAATGCTTGAACACCAATTAATCTGTTTTTTATTATCCTATATTGTTGATGGTTATATTCTACAACTAACTTTTTCCAATCTTCATATTCTTTAATTACATTTAAAGTTCTAGGATTATTATTAAAATTGGGATTATCTTTTATTACCAAAATATATTTTAAATATTCGCTCATTCTTTCAGTATTAGATAATATTTGATTTTTCATTTGATCTATTTCTTCAGGTGTTTTTTCAGGAATATTCATTTCAACTAAATTAGCAATATATTCTTTTCCGTATTTTTTATCGGATGTTATATTAGTTTCAGTAATTTGTATTTTTGATGGAACAAACAATATTTCATCTTCAAATCCACCAAGCTCATTTTCAATATTAATCCATGGTACATTACTATTAATAAATAATACTGCTTTGTCTGTATCATCAGCAATATTGCTTCCTTTGTTAAATGTCCTAGAAAATGTTAAAGTCTGATTTATATTTGTAGTTGCTGATAAAAATGAACCAGTTGTATTATTCATTGATTCTATTAATGATTGCTTTGTTCCTCTATATAGTTGTTTATTAGGCTTTTGACTTCCATTTCTTACATATGATTTTATGATAGCAGAATACAAGTTTTTAATATCATTCAAAGATTTTTCCATTAAATCTTTAGTCATAAAGGGATAATCTTTTCCATTTCGACTATTAATTCTAATTTCACTTTCTATTCCTTCCCTCAATAAAGTATTTATTATTTTAAAGTCATTATCTTGATATCGTTCGATAGAGGATATTTCATCACTTGTTAATTGATAATCCATTAGTATCACTTCCTATTATATTTTACCACAATTTTGTAAATATTTATAGATGCTTTACATATTTTTAATAAACTTTATAAACTCATCTCAAAATCATCTTTTTCTTTGCCATTATCATGTTCTTTAGCAAACTTATAGTCATCTTTAATATCTTCTATTGTTTCACCACCAAATATTCCATGTTCATATAGTTCTTTTGAAAAATGCATGTAATCTTCTCGATCTTTTTCTTTTCCAAATATTCTTTTCTTGATAAAACTAACCAATCTATCAAATAAATTTTCAAAATAATTGATAGTTCTTTTTAATTTAGAGTTATCTTCTTTAAGGTTATCAATTTCATCTTTTTGTTTATTGATCTTTGTTTCTAACGACTTAACTTTAATATTTAAAGCATCATTGTTTTCAGTTAGTATTTTAATTTTCTCTCTATTTTCTTGTAATTCGATATCAACATTATTAAGTGTCATTGATAATTTTTGCATTTTCTTATATTCGTCATTAGTAGAATTAACTTACTGAATAAAATTAACTATTTTATCTTTTTCATCTTGTTTTAAAACATATTTGTCTTTATTCGTTATAGTAGTTTTTAAATTATCTATTATTTCTTTAATCTCATTAGAATTATTATCTAATTCAAGTAATTTTTTATTGGCTATTTCTAATCGCTCTTTATTTTTAGATATTTCTTCTTGCATTTCTATATAGCCATCCATATCTTTAACATTTATATCTTTATTTCTACCTTTTTGTTTAGTTTTTAAAACATTATTTAAGCCATACTCCTTATTAAAACTAGCAATACACAATGCTCTCAATTTATCTTGTAATTCTATTAATTTTATTTTAGTAAATACATCAGATTTACCAACTTGTTTAGACATACCATTTTTATTTTTATATTTTATAGGAACGCCAACTATATGCATATGTGGACTAGTTTCATCATAATGAATAATTGCACTAGCAATTTTAAAATCAGGTATTAAGATTTCTAAATCTTTAACTTGTTCTTTATAAACATTAGACATTTTATATTTGAATTTATCATCTTTAGTATCCCAATATTTTTTATCTCCAAGTTCAATAATTATCTCACAAGCCAAATCATTTTTAGAATTGTCACTAATCTTTTTAAAGTAGTCATTTATTTTTCTATCATATCTTGTTTGTTTAGAATTATATTCAAGTCTTGCTTCTTCAAATTCTTCTTTATATAAATTCTTAACATCATCATAAAGAGAAGTTGTTCCTTTAACAATTTCAATTAGATGTGCTTTATCATCATATTTACGATAATTATGTTTATCAACACGAGATAGCCCTCTAGCATTTTGAATTGCATTATTTGACAAAGAAGTTGTTCCACTAGCATTAGTTTTTGCTCTTGCTCGTGACACGTTTTTTCTATTTTTATCACTACCTAAATGTAATGAATAAGCAAGTTCAGACATATATAAATCACATCCTCGTATAATCAATCTTAGGAGAAATCCTATAGATTGATTATTTTCTTTCTATTATATTTTTGAGTTATAATAACTCTTGCCTGTGGATTTGTTAATCACATCCTACAGCTTTGACTGTTTAGAAAGGCTCTTACCACAGACTTTTTATTTTAATTGTTGATTAGTTAGTTAACGCTTTGACGTTTTATAGGTTCAGCGAGGTTACAAAATAGGAAGTTATGTGGCAAACATACAGGCATTAAAAACTAACCAAGGAGGTGCATGTACATGATATATGTTGGAATAGATATATCAAAATACAAACACGATTGTTTCATCTGTAAAGATACAGGTGAAGTTATTGTAGAAAATTTATCTTTTACTAATAACAAAAAAGGATTTCAACAGTTTTTAGACTTATTGAAACCCTATGATAATTCTAATGTCCATATTGGTTTAGAAGCTACTGGACATTATGGTTTGAATTTGAAATTATTCTTAGAAAAGAATAATTATAGTTTTATGGAATTTAATCCTCTTTTAGTTAAAGAATTTTATAAATCTTTATCTTTAAGAAAGACTAAAACCGATAAAGTGGATGCAGTAGTCATTACTCAAAAACTTATGTCAGTTCCATATAAACCAAATTCGAAACTATTTTATCATAAATATTCAATTAAGTCACTTACAAGATTAAGAGAAAATTTAGTTAAACAAAGAAGCAAGTATAAAGTTCAATTAACTAATATTCTAGATATTATATTTCCTGAGTTTAAACCATTTTTTAGTAATTCTTTGGGCATTACATCTCTTTATATTTTAAATAAATATAAAACACCAAATAAAATTGCTAATATGAGGGATTTTGAAACTCTAAATAAATTATCTAGAGGCAATTTTACTTATGCTAAATTTGTTAAACTTAAAGATTTAGCTAAAAATACTATTGGAGAATCCAATAATATTTTTGAAATAGAATTATCTTCTATTCTTAATCTTTATAAAAACATTGATGATCATATTATTGAATTAGATAAACAAATTTCTACAATTATCAAAGATCTTAATCCACCAACTCTTTCTATTCCTGGAATTGGTGTAATTTCTTGTGCTTCAATCATTTCAGAATTTGGAGATGTTTCTAGATTTTCTA
>CALVVR010000036.1 GCA_944363915.1 uncultured Bacilli bacterium
AGATTTAAATAAAATAAACCTATAAATTAAATATAGATTAAAAAAAAATTATTAAAAATATAATTTTTTTATAAAAAATATTTGACAAAAATGTCTTTTGTCTATATAATTAATAAAGCAATTGACAAAAATTATCGGAGGTGGATTATAATGAAAAGAACTTATCAACCAAATAATAGAAAAAAAAGTAAAAAAATGGGTTTTTTAGCACGTGCTAAATCTAAAGTAGTAAGTAATCGACGTAAAAAAGGCCGTAAAGTTTTAGCTCATTAATAACTACACCACTGTCTAAACAGTGGTTTTTTCTTCATATACGAGGTGATAATTTGTGAATAAAGAACACATATTAAAGAAAAATATTGACTTTCAAAGAATAATTAAAAAAAATCGCCCATATAAATATAAAGAATATGTTTTATATGTTGAAAAAAATGATTGTGATAATTATCATTTTGGATTTTCAGTTGGAAAAAAAATAGGTAAAGCGGTTGTTAGAAATAAAATAAAAAGACAATTGAAACACATTGTTGTAAAAAAAGACTACCAAAAAGGTTTTAATTGTATTATAATAGTAAATAACAGTATTTTAAATAAATCTTATAGAGAAATGGAAGAAGATTTAATTTCATTGTTAATAAAATTAAATTTAATAAAGGAGAAAAGAGATGACTAAAAAACAAAAAATATTATTAGTATTAGTGACATTATTACTATTAACAGGGTGTACTAAGTACAAAACTTATGATAATGAACCTGTAATTATTGATTCTACTGGTCAAAGAGTTGTTGAAAATATTCTGTGTAAAACTGAAGAAACAGAAAGGCAATTTAATGAATTAAAAGAAAAATATAAAACTGATTTAGATAATCAATTAAATAATTCAGAGATTTCGCAAGAAGAATATGATCAAAAAATAAATGAGTTAAATGAAAGTTTTGATTTATCAGATGTCGCTACTTGTTCTGAATTTAATGTTTTTTCTGGTGATGAAGGACTTTGGACAACATTATTTGTAAAAACACTAGCTTGGCTAATTACAAAAATTGGCATGTTTACTCAAAATTATGGCTGGGCTATAATTATTGTTACTATTTTAATTAGATTAGTATTATATCCTTTGACACAAAAAACGGCAATGCAATCAGAGAATCTAAATGCAGCTAAAACTAAATTGGATAAACTTGAATTAAAATATCGTAATCGTAATGATCAACAATCTCAAATGTTAAAAGCACAAGAAATGATGGCAATATATAAACAATATAATATTAATCCAATGTCTGGATGCTTATATGCTTTAATTCAAATTCCTTTATTCTTTGCTTTTTACGAAGCATTATATCGTTTACCAGTTGTTTTAGAAGAAAATTTCTTTGGAATAAATTTAGGAATAACTCCATTAACTGCATTCCAACATGGACAATATTATTATATCGCATTTGTTATATTAGTAATTGCTGCAACTTATTTTTCATTTAAACTTAATACAACAATGAACCCAGCTGGCGAACAAGCAAAACAGATGAAATTGATGATGAATATAAGTATTGCAATGATTTCATTTGCGTCATTTACTATTTCAACTGGAATAGCTTTATATTGGATTGTTAATAGTAGTTTCACTATTGTTCAAAATTTAATTGCAAAAAGGAGAAAGAAAAATGAAAATATTGCATAGATATGAAGGAAAAAATTTGGAAGTTTTAAAAAATCAATGTTTGGACGAACTAAGTGTTAAAGAAAATGAATTATATATTTTTAAAAGCGAAGAAGAAGCTGGTTTATTTAAAGGAAAAAAATATATTCTTGAAGTAATGACAAAAGAAGAAATAATTAATGAAATTCGAAGATTTATTAATGAATTAGCTAAAAATATGAATATTGAAATTAATTCTGAAATAAAATTTGAAGACAATAATATAACTGTTTTATTAGTTACTAATAATAATAGCATAATGATTGGTAAAGATGGTAAAACTTTAAATGCAATTCAAATAATTTTACGTCAATATATGAGTGAATTAAATAAATTTGGTTTGAGAATAATTGTTGATATTGGAAATTATAAAAATAAAAAATTAAAAAATTTAGAATATGAAGTTAAGAAAATTTGTGAAGAAGTATTAAAAACAAAAGTTGAGGTAAAATTAGACCCTATGAATTCTTACGAGAGAAGAAAAGTCCATTCAATTGTTAGCGAATTTGATTCTTTAGAATCAGTTAGTTATGGTGAAGATCCAAATCGTTATACTGTTATAAGGTTTAAAGACTAATTAGTCTTTTTTTCTTGATTAATAATCAAAGATGCTGTAAAATACTTTAGTGGAAAGGGGATTTAACTATGTTATATGAATTTTTGCCTATTGATATTTTAAAAAAATTAGATAATGAATATATTGATATAATTAAACCAATCATTACCAATAAAGAATTTATTAGTCGTAAAAATTATCATCATCATGAGCATCGTTCTGTTTATGGACATAGTTTGTTAGTTTCATTCAATTCATATAATTTAGCAAAAAAATTAGGTCTTGATTATAAAGCAGCGGCTATTGGTGGTCTCCTTCATGATTTTTATTACAAAGATTGGCAATTAGATAAAGAAAAGAAACCATTATTAAAATCTCATGGATTTATTCATGCTAAAGAAGCTCTAGAAAACTCAAAAAAAATATTTCCTGATTTAATCGATAAAAAAGTTGAAAATATTATTAAAAGACACATGTTTCCTCTAAATTTTATTCCGCCTTTTTATTATGAGAGCTGGTTAATATGTTTTGTTGATAAATATTGTTCTTTAGAAATTTTTAAAGAACCAAAAGAATTATATAAATATGTTGGACTTAAAAAGGAGGGAAAACATGAATGATACAATTGCAGCTATTTCTACAGCTTTAGGAGTTGGAGCCATTTCAATCATTCGCGTTAGTGGCGATGAAGCTGTTAAAATAGTTAATAAGATAACTAAAAGTAAAAAAATAATCAATAGTTTAACCCATACAATTCATTATGATTTTATTGTTGATAATGATAAAATTATTGATGAAGTTTTAATTTCTGTTATGTTAGCTCCTAAAACTTTTACAAAAGAAGATGTAGTTGAAATAAATTGCCACGGCGGTATAGCAACAACAAATAAAGTATTAGAATTATTATTAACTAATGGCTGTCGATTAGCTGAACCAGGTGAATTTACTAAACGAGCATTTTTAAATGGTCGTATTGATTTAATTGAAGCTGAAGGTATTATGGATTTAATTAATTCAAAGACAGAAACGTCTAGAAATTTAGCTATTAATCAAGTAAGTGGTAGAACTTCAAATTTAATTAAAGATTTACGTCAACAAATAATTGAAATATTAGCTAACATTGAAGTAAATATAGATTATCCTGAATATGAGGATATTGAGGAAATGACTAATCAAATGTTGAGTGAAAGAATATCTAATATTGAAAATAAAATAAAAGATATTCTTGATAAAAGCGAAAATGGTAAAATAGTTAAAGAAGGAATTAATGTTGCTTTAATTGGTCGACCTAATGTCGGTAAAAGTAGTTTATTAAATTGCTTATTAGAACAAAATAAAGCCATTGTAACTGATATAGCAGGAACAACTCGTGATTGTGTCGAGGGAACAATAAGTATTGATGGAATAATATTAAATATTATCGATACTGCAGGTATCAGAAAAACTGATGATGTTGTTGAAAGTATTGGAGTAAACAAGAGTATTGATTTAATTAATCAAGCAGATTTAATTATTTTATTGCTTAATAATAATGAGAAAATAACAAAAGAAGATATAGAATTATTAGAAAAAATAAAAAATAAAAATTATTTAATTGTAATTAATAAAAATGATTTAGAAAGTCATATTAATATTGAAAAATTTGATAAAGATAAAATAGTATATATTAGTGCATTAAATAATATAGGAATTGATGAGTTAAAAGAAAAAATAAAAGAAATTTTTAATTTAGACCAGATTGCAACATCTGATTTAACTTATTTAACTAATGCTCGATCATTATCTCTTCTCCGTCAAGCTCTTAATTCATTGAATGATATTAAAAAAGGTTTACAAGATAACTTACCAATTGATATGCTCGAAATAGATTTAAAAAATATTTGGGAATTATTAGGTAGTATTATCGGTGAAACTTATGAAGATGAGTTAGTCGATCAACTATTTAGTCAATTTTGTTTAGGAAAGTAGGTGATTTTATGGAATATGAAGTAATAGTTGTTGGTGGTGGTCATGCTGGTTGTGAGGCAGCTTTAGCTACAGCTAAAAAAAATCATAAAACTTTATTAGTTACTGGAAGAATTGAAAATATTGCTACTATGCCCTGCAATCCATCAATTGGTGGTTCAGCTAAAGGTATTGTTGTAAGAGAAATCGATGCTTTAGGTGGTATGATGGGTAAAGTTGCTGATAAAAGTTTATTGCAAATTAAATTGCTTAATTATGCTAAAGGACCTGCTGTAAGAGCTTTAAGAGCCCAAGCCGATAAAATAACCTATCCTAAAACAATGTTAAAAGTAATAAAGTCACAAAATAATCTTGAAATTAAAGAAGCGATAGTTGAAGATTTAATAATTGAAAATAATCAAGTTAGAGGCGTTATTTTAGAAAATGGCGAAAAAATATCATCTAAAATTGTTATTTTAACAACAGGAACCTATTTAAAATCAGATATTTTAATTGGAGATACTAGAACAAGAGAAGGACCACATGGCGAAAAACCAAGTAATTATTTAAGTGATAATTTAAAAAAATATGGATTTAAAATAATTAGACTTAAAACAGGAACTCCTCAAAGAATTGCTAAAGATAGTATTGATTTTTCTAAAACAAAAATCGAAGAAGGCGACAAAGTATACCATACTTTTAGTTTTGATGACAAACCAAGTTATAAAATTGAAGAACAAATTCCTTGTCATTTAATATATACAACTAGTGAGACTCATAAAATTATTTTAGAAAATTTAAATAAATCTAGTATGTATGGTGGATTAGATGATATTACAGGAATTGGACCTAGATATTGCCCTTCAATTGAAGATAAAATAGTTAGATTTAAAGATAAAGAAAAACATCAATTATTTTTAGAACCAGAAAGTTTATATTATGATGATATATATTTGCAAGGTTTTTCAACTAGTATGCCAAAAGATGTTCAAGAAAAAATGGTTCATAGTTTACCCGGATTAGAGCATGCTGTTATTAATAAATATGCTTATGCTATAGAATATGATGCTATCTACCCTACTCAATTAAAAAGAAGTTTAGAAACTAAAATAATTGAAAATTTATTTACAGCTGGCCAAATTAATGGTACTAGTGGTTATGAAGAAGCTGCTTGTCAAGGTTTAATAGCTGGTATTAATGCTGGACTAAAATTAGAAAATAAAGATCCTTTAATTTTAAAAAGAAATGAAGCATATATAGGAGTTCTTATTGATGACTTAGTAACAAAAGGAGTAAGAGATCCATACCGCCTACTAACATCTCGTGCTGAATATCGTTTATTATTGCGTCATGATAATGCTGATTTACGCTTACGTGAATATGGTTATCAAGTAGGATTAATCGATAATGATAAATATCAAAAATTATTAGCTAAAAAAGAAAAAATTAATGAATTATTAAATAAATTAAAAAGCGTTAAAATTACACCAAATAGTAATGAAATACTAGAAAAATTAGGTAGTACACCAATTAAAGATGGTTATACTATTTATGATTTATTAAAACGTCCAGAAATAACTTATGATAAATTATTAGCCAATAATATAATTGATTTTAAATATGATGAAGATATAATAGAACAAGTTGAATTAAATATAAAATACGAAGGCTATATCAAAAAAGCTGAAAAAGAAGCTGAAAAATTAATTAATTTAGAAAATAAAAAAATACCTGAAGATATTGATTATAATAAGATTACCAATTTAGCAAGCGAAGCAAAACAAAAATTATCTGAAATACGCCCTACTTCGATTGGTCAAGCAATTAGAATAAGCGGAGTTAATCCAGCTGATATTTCAATTTTAAGTATTTATTTAAAGAAAGAGTATAATAAATGAAAAAAGAAGAATTTATTAAAGAATTAGAAAAAATAAATATAAAGATTACCAATGATCAATTAAAACAGTTAGAAGAATATTATAATTTATTAATTGAATGGAATAAAGTTATGAATTTAACTGGTATAACTGAAAAGGATGAAGTATATTTAAAACATTTTTATGATAGTTTAACGATTACAAAAGTTATTGATTTTAATACTGTGGAAAACTTATGTGATGTCGGAACTGGTGCTGGGTTTCCGGGATTAGTTATAAAAATACTATTTCCCAATTTACAAGTAACTTTGGTTGATTCATTGAATAAAAGAATTAATTTTCTAAATGAAGTAATAGATAAATTAAAATTACAAAATATTAAGACTATTCATACTAGAATTGAAGAATTTGGTATTAAAAACCGTGAAAAATACGATATTGTTGTTGCAAGAGCTGTTGCTCAGTTAGATATTTTATTAGAATATTGTATTCCTATTACAAAAGTTAATGGTTATTTTATTGCTATGAAAGGCAATTGTTTTGAAGAAATTAATAACAGTAAAAATGCCTTAGATAAATTAAATTGTCATATAGAAGAATGTAATTCCTTTAATTTACCAATTGAAAATAGTAATAGAACAATTATTAAAATAAAAAAAGATGTAGTTACTAATAAAAAATTTCCTAGGAAATATAGTGAAATAAAAAAGCACCCACTATAATTTCTAGGTTTTTTTAATTATTTCCCAAAAACACTTGCATTATTTCCCAAAATATAGTATTATTTATTTATAAAAGAATTAGGAAGGGGTTTTTTTCGTGCAAAATGAAAAAAAAGTTGTCGAATTAAATATAGCTGATGTTTTACCTAATAGATTTCAACCAAGAATAAAATTTGATGAAAATTCAATTAATGAATTAGCGCTATCAATAAGAAAATATGGTGTTATTCAACCGATTGTTGTAAGAAAAATAGGCGATAAATATGAGATTATTGCTGGTGAAAGAAGATATAAAGCTAGTGTTGTAGCAGGAAAACAAACAATACCAGCTATTATTTCTGAAATGACAGACAAAGACAGTGTAGAAATAGCTTTAATTGAAAATGTTCAAAGAGAAGATTTAACCCCTATTGAAAAGGCTATTTCATATAAAAAAATCTTGGATATGGGTTATATGAGTCAAGAAGATTTAGCTCAAAAGGTTGGTAAATCCCAATCTTCTATAGCAAATACCTTAAGATTATTAAATTTAAGTGATGATGTACAGGAAGCATTATTAGAAAATAAAATTTCTGAACGTCATGCTAGATCATTATTAAAATTAAAAGATGAAAAACAACAAGCAGAAATGTTAAATAGAATTATTAATGAAAGGTTAACCGTTAGAAAAACAGATGAGGAGATTGATAAAATGTTAAATGAAAATATTAATAGCAATGTACAACCGGTTGAAAATTTTACTCCTGAAGAAGTTGTTCAAATTCCTGATATTGAACTAAGTAGTATTGATACAACTAAATTACCAGGATTTATGGATATTGAAAAAATTGAGCAAACTGCTCAAAACATAACTCCTCAAGAAAAGCCAGTTGCAAATTTAAATGATTTATTAAAGTCTAATACTCCTTCACCTGCTCCTAAAACTGAAACTAATCCAGTTCATGAAGGAAAATTCTTTAATTATTTTGAAGAACCATCAGTTGAAAAAAATAATAATCAAAATGATTTTAAATTAGAAAACTTTTTTAATAGCATGGATTTAGATAATTCAAACAATAGTAATGTTGATACAAACTCAAATATCGAATCAACAATACCAGAAGTACCAACAATGCCAAGTGTAGATGAAAGTACATCAAATATTGAACC
>CALVVR010000037.1 GCA_944363915.1 uncultured Bacilli bacterium
GGCCAGTTGGTGAAGTGGCTTAACACACTGCCCTTTCACGGCAGCATTCACGGGTTCGAATCCCGTACTGGTCACCAAGAAGTACGCATAAAGGAACTAATCTTAGTTCTTTTTTATTTATACAAAAAAATAACGATTAATTTCGTTATTTTAATTTACCTTTAACACCTTTACTACCACTAAAATTACTTAATATATTAGTGTCAAAAGAATAGGTTTTTTGATGTTTTTGCTTATATTGTTTAATTGCTAAAGTAATCATATCATCTAATAATTGCTCATAAGGTTTATCTGTAGCTTCCCAAAGATAAAATGAAAGACTACCAGGTATTGTATTTGGTTCGTTAATATAAACTTTATTATTTTTACCATCGATTAAGAAGTCAATACGACATACACCACTTAAATTAAGGACTCTAAATACTTCTTTTGCAAGTTCTTTAACTTTACTAGTAGTTTTCTCATCTAAGCGTGCTGGGATTACTCGATTAGTACTAGCCATTCCTTTAGAACTTTTAGTAGATAATTTGGACTTACCACCACCTAAATATTTATCTTGATAAGTTAAAAATTCAGCAGTACTCATAACTTCTTCTAAGGTACTAGCTTGTTGATTCTGATAATTACCTAATACACTGCAATTGACTTCAATTAAGTTTTCAATAGCTTTTTCAACAATTATTTTAATATCATAATTAATAGCTTCTTCAATAGCACTTTCTAATCCTTCAATGTTTTTAACATAAGTAATACCTACACTGCTTCCTAAAGATGCCGGCTTAACAATAAGTGGAAAACCTAATTTTTTACACTTTTTAATAATCTCTTCTCGTTCTTGATAATATTCATTATCGAAAAACCAAACATAAGGAACAATTGGTAAACCAACACTTTCAAATATTTGTTTCATAACAACTTTGTCTTGTCCTAAACTAGAACCTAAAACTCCACTACCAACATAAGGAATACCAACCATCTCTAAATATCCTTGAATTGTTCCATCTTCCATGTTATTACCATGAACTACTGGTAAAATTATATCCAAATCAGCAATAACAGTTCTAAATAAACCTAAAGATTGTAATCTAAATGCACCATTTCTATTATATAAAATAACTTTTTTAGCATATCTTTTTAAAGTATCAAAATCGCGATACATATCAATATCAGCTAACATTTTACCTGTATACCATGTTCTATCTTTGGCAATATAAATTGGATAAATTTCATATTTCTCTTTATTTAAATGATTCATGGCTTGAACAGCAGAAATAATACTTACTTCATGTTCAACTGTAACACCACCAAAAATAACGCCTATTTTTATTTTCATTTATTATCATCTCCTATAAAACTTTTTAAAACTCTAATAGTTTGATCAAATCTTTCTAAATACGCATAATGACTACACCCTTCATAAGTAACTAAGCCACAATTATTAATCAACTTTTCTAATTCATAAGCATCATTAATGCTAACAGCCTTATCTAAAGTTCCCCAAATCAATAAAGTTGGACATTTTATTTTATATAACTTATCAGAAATATCATAATTTACATGTTCAACCATTATTTTACGCATCATTTCACCAGCGTTTTTATAATCAGTCGAACCAATATGTTTTTTAGCAAATCCTTCTAATTTATTTAATCCTGGTATTTTTTTAGCTGTTTTAAGTATTTTTGCTTTTAAAGAAGGTTTAAATACATTTTTTTTAAAAGGACTAGCCAAACAGACCAATTTATACACATCATACTTAGTAGCATATAACAGTCCTATTTTACCACCAAAAGAGTGACCAATTATAATCGGATTGCTAACGTTTATTTTATCTAATAATTCTTTTAAAGCATCAGTATAATCATCTAAAGTCCAAACACTTTTTGGTTCATCACTTTCACCAAATCCAGGTAAATCTAAAATTATTATTCGATTTGTCTCTTTAAAATGATTGCCTATTCCTTGCATCATTTGAATATTTTGACCCCAGCCATGTAGTAAAACAATAGCTTTGCCATCTTTGTTTCCATAATCAATGTAATTAATATCAACATCTTTTACTACCATTTTCTTCACCTTTATTAATTATAACATTTTTTTTCATAATATTAAAGACTTCAACTATCAATTGTGTCAAATATCATGTTTTCTATTTTTAAATTTTTAATATTTCTTTCACTACTGTATACTTTCATTTTTTTAATTTTTATTCCTTCAATTTTTAAATTTAGTGCCTCACTACGATAACCTTTTTTTATAAGAAAATCGGTAAATTCTTTCTTAAAAGTAGAAATATCTTTAAATAAATATTGTGTCTTTATTTGTTTATATAAAGGATTTATATAAGGTTCAACCCAAATAACATTAATATTTTCAAAATATTTATTAAAATTATTTGTTGAAACGTTGTGACTTTGAAATTCCAAAACATAAAAAGAATAATTATTATTATTTAT
The DNA here is from genome assembly GCA_944363915.1 of uncultured Bacilli bacterium. GTDB lineage: Bacteria > Bacillota_I > Bacilli_A > RF39 > UBA660 > Faecisoma. The sequence continues at coordinate 2,457 of CALVVR010000037.1, forward strand.
ATTAAAAGTTGGAACTATTTTTTCTTTTGAATTAACACTTAAAAAAATAAAAAAACAAATAGTCAAAGTTAAAATAATTTTTTTCATAAACTTTCACCATTTGTATTTTAAACATTTTTTATAAAATTATTTCTTTATTTCTTCAATTCCAACACTTCTTTTATGCTTGATCGGTTCCCAAGTTAAGTCTTTTTTAAATAAACAAATAAAATTAATTGGAATCCATGTCAACATAAAAAGCGTAAATAATAGGATACCAGACATAACCTCTCTAACATTTTTCTTATTATAGATAACTACAAAAATATTAACAATAACATTAGCTAAATATGCAACTATGAAAAACAAAATACCATATGAATACATATAAGCAAATATATCATATAACTCAATATTTAAAATTCTAAATAAAATTAAGACAACGGTTAAAAGAGTAGTTAATATTTGCATATATGGTGCCATAAAAGATAATAACATATCTAAACAAGGTAAAAAACTGGTTTTAAGGTAAGTTCTACTCAATCTTCTACTATAATATCTAAAGCACTGAATATTCCCCATTGACCATCTTTTTCTTTGTTTCCATGACGCTTTAAATTCAGTTGGTTGTTCATCATAAGTAATAGCATCCTCAACAAAAACAATCTTAATTCCATTTAAAGCACATTGAGCTGTAAATTCAACATCTTCAGTTAAAGTTACTGTATTAAATCCATATTCATCAATTATCTCTTTTTTTACCATAAAACCAGTACCATTGATACTTGATGAACCACCCATTTGCATACGAGCTTTACTAAAAAAGAAATTTTGAATCCAATAAAATATTGAATAACTACCACTAATCCAGTTATCGCTAGGATTTTTACTATCTCTAAATCCTTGAGCAACTTTATGTCCATCACACAAAGCATCATTCATACGAGATAAAAATTCTGGATGAACAACATTATCAGCATCAAAAATAACATAAGCATCAATATCTTTATGCTTAGATAACTTATCAAAAGTAAATTTTAAAACTTCACCTTTTGATTTGGTTGGAACTGTACATTCGATTATTTTAGCTCCAGCTTTTTTTGCTACCTTTTCAGTATCATCAGTACAATTATTAGGAATTACATAGACATCAAACAACTCTTTTGGATAATCTTGTAATAATAAGCTTTTAACCAAATGACCAATAACCCCTTCTTCATTTCTTGAAGCAATTAACACAGCAAACTTATGCTTTGGTTTATGTTTTTTTATAATCTTTTTATGAATATTTTTAAACCCAAAAAAACCGGTAATTAAAAAATATAATCCATATGTCAACGAAAAAATAAACAAAATATAATATATTATTTGTATCACTAAAATTCACTCCTAAATCCAATTATAAGTACATTATATCATATTTTTATAAAATAACAAAACTATAAAAATTTTTTTAAATCTTCAATTGTTCTTTGCTGAAACTTTAAAAATTTTTCCGCTTGCTTTAAAATTTTTTTATCAGTCTTTTCTGTATATTTACTTATCTTTTTTTCCATATCTAAAGTCCCCATCGTCACACCTTTAATTAACATATCAGCAATTCTTGAATCACTGTTATCAGTAAGTACTTCTTTTTTTATTCCAAAACTAGAACCAATTTTAGCTATCATACCACTATTTTTAGGATTTACTTTTTCTTTTTTTAGCTGTTTTTTAAAATCTTTATAATAAGATTCATATTCTTTTAAAACATCTTCTAAAATCTCAATTATTTTATTATCTTTTCCTTTTAATTCGTTAATCAAAGTTTCTAATGCATAAGTAGCCATCTCACTATCTTGATACATGTGTTCTAATAATTCATTATTTTCATTCATATTATCATCTCCTATTCTATCTTGAATTAAACAATTGATTTTTATACAAAAAAAGAATTAGTTTTCTTCTAATTCTTCATCAGATAAAATAGCTAAATCATCTAATTCTTCATCATTATCGTCTAATTCTTCATCTTCAATTACTGAATCAATATCCTCTTCATATTCGTCAGCTACTTCTTCCTCATCATCTTCTTCAATTTCTTCATCTTCATCTTCTTCATCATCCAAAACAATTGCGACAGGAGTCTTTTCTCTTAAATCCCATTCGTTATTGTCAAGAAAAACAAATCTTTTATCAGTTGATAAAGTTGTATAATAATCACCTATTTTGTCAGCATACTCTTCGTCAGTATATCCTAACAAATCACATATTTTGCGAAAAATAACTGGTGTTGTAAACGTTTTATTTTCTTCCTTTAAAATCAACTCTGTTAAATCAGCATAAGATAATATTTCTAATTCTTCTAATTTCATATTTTTTAACATTCTAATTACCTCCTTGCATAAATAATATCAGTCCCATTTTAACACATTTTGAAAATGTGTCAAGACTATTTTTATAATATGTTACAACTTATTAAAAATATACTATTATTTTACATTTCTAATTTAAAAATAACATCTTGTTCTGTCGTTAAAACTTTATACTTGATTATAATAATATTTTCTTCGATAATAATATAATCAGTTAATATATTTAAATCAATAATTACATTTTCTTTTTTTAATTTACAAACACCATTTGTTTGTTTATTAGGAATAAATTCCATTATAAATAAATAATCATTATTTTCCCTAATTAGTTCCAATGGTTCCTTAATTTTTAAAGAAGTTTTAAATTCTTTTTCAAAATATTCTATTTTTTTGCTAGTTTTTAAAGCAACATACTTTTCTTCACTTATCTCATTATTATTTTTAATAATAACTTTTATATCAACTTTACTCATAAACATCTCTTTCTTTTCTTTGACATTATAACATAAAACAAACCAAAAATCACTTATAATTTTTATATTTATAGCAATAATAAATATAGGTGAGAAACATGAAAAAAGAAAAAAAATCTAAAAAAATATTAAAAAGATTAGCAAAAATATCTATTATTATAATTGTTATTGGTTTTATTATCTATGGTGGTATTTATTTATATGCTTGGATTAGTCCAAAATTAACTGTTAATAGCGCGAAAAGTTACTATTTTTATGACAAAGACGAAAATTTAATAACAGGAACAGATGAATGGATTAGTTATGAAGATTTGGATGAAGATATAATTAATGCTACTATTGCAATTGAAGATCGTCATTTTTTTAACCATCATGGTTTTGACTTTTTAAGAATCGCCAAGGCAATGTATAACAATATTCAAAGTGGTTCAAAAAACGAAGGCGCTTCAACCATCACTCAACAATATGCTAAAAATATGTACTTAGACTTTGATAAAACTTGGCAAAGAAAAATTAATGAAGCTTGGTTGACTGTTAGATTAGAAACCCATTATTCAAAAGAAGATATTTTAGAAGGTTATTTAAATACAATTAATTATGGTGGAATATTTGGCGTTGAAAATGCTAGTAAATATTATTTTGGTAAAAGTGCTTCTGACCTATCAATTGGTGAAGCGGCTATGTTAGCCGGTATTCCTAATCGTCCTAGTGAATACTCACCTTTTGCTAATTTCGATTCAGCTAAAAATAGACAGCTAATTGTTTTAAAAGCGATGGAACGTGACGGTTATATTACTGAAGAACAACTTAATACAGCTTACAATGAAAAATTAAAATTCGATAATAAAGAAGAAAGTGATGAATTAAATTCTATTATGTACTTTCAAGATGCCGTCATTGAAGAATTAAAATCAATATCTTCAATTCCTAATTCTTTAATTCAAACAGGTGGTTTAAAAATATATACTACTTTAGATTTTAAAGCTCAAGAAGCAATTGAAACTTCTATCAATAAAAATATTACTAATGATATTCAGACAGCTGGTATTGTAATGGACCCTAATACGGGAGCTGTTCTAGGCTTAGTTGGTGGAGTTAATTACAGTAAAAGTCAATATAATCGAGCTTTATCTAATAATCGTAGCGTTGGATCAACTATTAAACCGTTTTTATACTATGCAGCTTTAGAAAATAATTTTACTGCTTCTACAACTTTTACTAGTGAAAAAACAACATTTGTTTTTTCGGAAGATCAAACATATAGTCCAACTAACTATGGTGATCAATACCCTAATCAAGAAATATCACTAGCTGCTGCTATCGCCTATTCAGATAATATATACGCCGTTAAAACACATTTATTTTTAGGTAGTGACGTTTTAGTAGATACTATGAAAAGAGTTGGTATAACCACTAAATTAGATAGTATTCCTTCACTTGCGTTAGGTAGTCAACCGATTAGTCTTTTAGAAATGACTAATGCCTATGCTGTTTTAGCCAACGAAGGATATCGTGTTAAACCATATTTTATTAGACGTGTTGAAGACATTAATGGCAATATTTTATACGAACATAAAGATACTAAAGAAGCAGTTTTAAATAAAAGCATTACTTATATTTTAAGTGAATTATTAGCAAATACATCTAATGGTAATTTCATAAGCTATACTTACCCTACTTCTTATGTAATCGCCAATAAACTAACTAAAAAATATGCTATTAAAACAGGAACAACTGAATATGACCACTTAGTTTTTGGTTATAACAAAGATGTCGTTGTAGGTGTATGGAGTGGTTATGATGACAATCGTAATTTAGAATATGGCGATACAACTGCTAACAAAAATTTATGGGCAGACATCATTGAAAAATATCTTGATGATAAAGAAGATAATTGGTATTCTATGCCAAATAATGTAGTTGGTGTTTTAGTTGATCCAATAACAGGTAAATTAGCAACAAAAGAAACTAAAAAAAGCGTTATTCAGTATTATTTAAAAGGAACTGAACCCTCAAATAATTATAATCTTGATGACGCTATACCAACCATTAAATATGACGAATAAATGTAAATTTTTTATATTTGTTCATTTTTTATTGTTGATTTTCAAATATTAATGATATAATGATATTATAGAAAAGAGGATATATATTATGAATGAAAACAATTTACAAAATAATCAAATGGGTAATACAACAAATCAAAACCCACAACCTATAAATAATACTAATCAAACTATTAATACTAAACCTAATCCTTCTGTAACTAGTTCTATTTCTCAACCTAGTCCTTCTGTAAATAGTTCTATTTCTCAACCTAATCCTTCTGTAACTAGTTCTATTTCTCAACCTAGGCATACTGTAAATAGTTCTATTTCTCAACCTAGTCCTTCTGTAG
>CALVVR010000038.1 GCA_944363915.1 uncultured Bacilli bacterium
TGGGGTACAATTCCACCTTTCGGAGTCATAAAGGGTGGATTTGCCAAGATACATTCATATTTATCGCCCCATTTGTCATCACTAGTTAAAGTGTCATATTCATATATTTTAGGCTCACTAGCTCCATGCAAAAATAAATTCATTTCTGATATTTTTACCATTGATGGAGCAATATCATATCCATTAATGTTTTTTAAAACATTGTTTTTCTCATCAAAAGTTAAATTGCTTTTACCATTTTCATCTAAATTTTGATTTAATATGTATTTATATGCAGATATTAAGAAACCAGCAGTTCCACAAGCAGGATCTAATATTCTGTCATCTTTTGTTGGTTCAACAATTGATACAATAAAATCAATTATATGTCTAGGAGTTCTAAACATTCCTAAATCACCACTAGATCCCAATATATTTAACAGTAATTCGTATGCATCTCCCAATTGTTCTGAATCTTCATTATAATCAAAATTTGCATCTATTATTTTTAAAAAATTAGTTAAAGTTTCAGCATCCCTATATGGTATAGTAGCATTTTTAAAGATGCTTCTAAATGTATCCGGCAATGCAGAATTAGAATAAAATTTTTCTAATCCTTCTGCATATAAATTGTATCTTTCTTGAGCTCCTTTACTAGAACTCATAATTTTTTTCCAACTATATTTTTCATATTCTCCAGAAAAGAAAGTTGCTACTCCTCCCATTGATATCCCAACTTGATCCATGTCATCCATAAACTTATATAATAAAGCAAGTGTTATTTGATCAACCTGATCATTTGGTAATGGAACTTTACCAACAATAGTATCTCTTAAATCCTTTATTGCTTTTGATATATTTTGTGTTGCCATATTTTACCTCCTTTTGAAATTATCGCAATTAATATCATTTTCTGCGACATAATCTTTAATATATTCTAATAATGGTTTATTCTTTAACCTAATATCAGAAATTTCTTTCAAACTATCTTTAATAACAGAATTCATTAATTTAGAATATTGTTTTGTATATACACATTCTCTTACATATTCATCTACTATATATGCCTCAAATACTACTTCAATATCATCAATTTGATTACCAGCGTATTTTTCCAATTCATCTTTATTAAGTAATTTAAAATTATTAAACTCATCTACCAATTTTTCTTTTCTTGATTTATATCCTGTTAATAATCCTAAAATATTCAATGCTACTTCTTTTACAGTGATTTTTCTATCTATCCCTAACGACTGTTCTAATTTTGGTATATTAAAATATTCTGTAGGTTTATCAAATACATTTTCTTTTAAATACCACTCTAATTTATCAACATCTAAATCTTCTATCATTTTCTTTACATTTGGATCTTGTCTAACTTTATCCTCAAACTTTGTATATAATTTTCTATCAATTAGCATTCCTGTTTCAGGAATTTTTTCTTCTTCAATAGTTAATAGAAAGTCTGTTCCAGTATTAACAATTTTATCAATAACAGACGGATCTACTGTTCCTCCTGATGGATTTTCAATATATTTAGGTAATGATAATTTTTCATCATATTTAAACTTAGTTTCAAAATATTCACAAGTAGCAAAGAAATCAAAAATTTTAAAAGTATCTTTCTTTATTTGTTTATCTTTATATTTAAAAGTATGTAGTCTTGTACCTCTACCTTTCATTTGAATAAAATCAGTAGGACTAAAAACTGGCCTCATCAATCCTAAATTAATAATATCTGAACAATCATAACCAGTTGTCATCATGGCTACTGTCACAGCTACTCTAGTTTTACTAGTTTCATAATCTTCATTCCATTTAGAATAGCCATTTAATTTATTATTAGCAAAATTAATAGTCATTTGTTGAGCGTCCGTAACATTTGAAGTTATTTGCACTGCAAAATCAGAATTATATTTATTTGGAAACTTTTTATCTGCTATATCGTTCAATATTTCTGTTATCTTTCTAGCATGAGCTTGACTTACACAAAATATTATTGATTTACCTATTTCATTCGTAATAGGATCTCTTAATGCATTTTCCATAAAAGTCATACAGAAAACTTTATTAGTAGCTTCTGAAAAGAAATCCTTTTCATAATTTTTCTCATTTAAAACTTTTGTTTTTCTCCCGTCTTTAGATGTGATAGTCATTTCAATATTATCACTAGAAGAATTGATTGTTAGTCCTTCTTCACTTAATAATTCCGTTGTAATATCAGTTCTGGCATCTACGATTGTAGGACTAACTAATATTCCATCTTTAACACCGTCATTTAAAGTATAACTAAAAGTCGGATTACCACTATCACATCCGAAAATATGATATGTATCTAACATTATTCTTCTTTCTAATTCTCTTGGATCAGTTTCTTCAAATTTAACCCCTTTTAAATAGTTTTTAGGAGTTGCTGTTAAACCTAGTTTATAACCGAGGAAATATTCAAAAACAGCTCTACTATTTCCACCTATACTTCTATGAGCTTCATCTGATATAACCAAATCAAAATCTGTAGGTGTAAATATCTTTTGATATTTATTATCGATAGTAAATGATTGAATCGTACTTATAACAACATCGGCACTATTCCAATCTTGTTTATTATCTTTATAAATTTCTACTTTTATACCATCTTTAGATAAATATTTTCCCAAATCCTTCTTTGCTTGATTTTCAAGTTCTATTCTGTCAACTAAAAATAATACTCTTTTCGCCACTTCACTTCTAATGAACATTTTGATTATTCCCGCTGATGTTAAAGTTTTTCCAGTTCCTGTTGCCATTTCTAATAAAAATCTTGTTTTTCCATCATTGATTGCTGTTTGAACAGATTTTATAGCATTTAATTGATAATGCCTTAATACTCTAATATCATTATCCATACAATATTTAAAAATTAAATTATCATCGCCAGTTTTCCATGCACTACTTATTTCAAGTGATGGATCTTGACTTAATGCCACAAAATATTTATCTATATTCATATTAGATACATTTTTTGAATCAGAAGTTAATGCCTTGCTTTCTTTTAAACTTTCATAGGTTGGGAATGTAGTAATCATTTCCGGATTTCCCTTTTCTAAATTCCAAAAATAATGTATAGCTCCATTTGTCAAAATAACATATTTACATCTTAAACTATTAGCATATTTTCTCGCCTGTTCTTTAGCTTCTAATGGATGAATACCTTCTTTTTTTGCTTCCACAACTACAAAAGGAAATCCTTGTTCATCTAATAATAAATAATCAACAAATCCATTTTTCTTCTTTTTCAATTCTAAACCATCTAAATCTAATTGTGTTATTTTTACATTTGGTTCTAACTGAATGTTTGCTATACCTTTTTCGCTTGGGAAAAATCTCCATCCTGCATCTTCTAATAATTTATTTATATTAATTCTTGCTAAGGCTTCTTTTTGTAACATTTTATCACTCCTACCTTATTACACCTTTATATAATTATAACATATTTTTTCTCTATTAATTGTTTATTTCTAGATAAAGTCTAGTTTTTAATAAAGCATTTTTTAATGATGTTTTATTAAGATTCAGCCCATTACTATCACATGCCCTTATAACATTTGGAAATTCAGAAGCATTATTTTCCAAATATGTTATTATGCTACTATTTTCTCCTATTCCACAACCTTTGTGTGGAAGAGCTCCTAATATTATATCTGAATATCTATTACTAAACCTTAAACTATCAAAACGAAAATTTGTTGCATCATCATATGATATATAAACTAATCTATCAGGATTAATTCCTATACTTTTGCAAATTCCATTTACATCTTTAATTTTAATATTTAATTGACCAACCACTAATATTTGGGCTACTTTTAAATCACAATAAGAAAAGCTTGGTTTTCTACTTTTTAAAGAAATATTATGCTTAGAAAGAAAGTCATTTAATTCTTCTTCTCCACTTCTGTTGGCAAGTGTTAACTCTTCTCTAAATTTATCAATTATTTCTTCTAACTCGATATAACTTAACATAAAATCACCTATTAAAACTCATCATTTGCAATATCTAATAGACTTTCTTCCAATTGCTTTAACTTGTTTTTAATAATTATTATTTCGTCTTTCTTAGCCAAATATTTATTAACTACTCTTTGTTGAACATCTAATGAAGGAACTGGAATATTAATTTCTTTAAATTGAGATATATTTATCGCTGGTAAAATTCCCCCGCTTTTAATTGAATTGATAATAGCAGTTCCCTTCTCACTTTCAAAAAATATTTTTAAATAGTAAGGATTTACAATGTTTGTATTTAATCTTAATATAGTAAAATTACCACTTGGAATATATTTTTCATCATTCTTTATTTCAACAACAGCAAATTTAGATAGTGTACCCTTAGAAGAAACTAATAAATCTTTATCTCTAAGTAAGTATTTATCCATTTTATTTGTATCTGGATAAATCTTGGTCAAATTCGAGTCAATTATTCCATCAACAATGTTTGTTATATTAATAATTTGATACTCTTCTTTATTATTTTTATTATCTGAGTACTGGTTGATTTCATTTGAAGATACTTGATATCCTCTGTATATTTCATTACATACAGCACTAAGTTTTAACGGGTTCTTTATATCAATTTTTTCTACTTCCATATAATTTGGTGTATATAAACTATAATTATTGTTTGCAATGCTTTCAACATTTACAATTTTTGTATTATCTGTGTTAGAAATTGATTCATACTCTTCCAATATTGCTTTGATATCTATTTCATTAATAGTTTTGTTTAACTCTTCTTTTAATATCATTTTTTCAGCATTAATAAATTTTATTTTTTTATTATTTCTACTTAATACTAATATCGTTACTGGAATACTTGTATATGGTGCAAAAACTTTTTCAGGTAAAGAAATCACAGCTTCTACATATCCTTTTTCAACTAGCATTTTTCTATAGTCAGCATCTGGATATTTATATAATCCAGCATTGGGCATAACTGCAATAGCTTTTCCTTTGCTTGATAGCGAACTAATTATAGAATTTATAAAAGCCCAACAAGAAGAGATTCTATTAGTAAATTTGTACTCTATTTCATTTTTATTATTATTTATTATATCCAAATCTGTTTGATTAAATTTTAACCCAAAAGGAAAATTACAAAATACCTTATCATATTTTTTAACAAACTCATGAGTAAATACATTTGTATTAATTAATTCATTTTTTACCTTTAAAGCATTCATTTTTTCTTGAGAAATGATATTACTTCTATTATTAATTTCTATACCGGTAAAATAATATTTTGGTTTTCGTTTTGCATAATATGTTAAAAAATTACCAGTATAAGAACAAATATCAAGAACTTCTGTGTTATTATTTTTTTCTAATATTTGATAAACCAATTCGTTTATTGATTTTGGGGTAGATATATTATATCTAGAGTACATACTATAATCTTCACAAATGATTTCAACGATTTTTTCTTCTGAAAGCTCATTTAAATATTTAAAAATATTATATAAATTTGATTCTTCCATACATGACCTAATATCATTACAAATATTCCAAATAAAATTTTGATTTTCTATAGTTCCTTGATTTAGAATATTAATTAAATCATAATTATCACTGTTTAACTGGATATTTGACTTAACAACAAATTTAGCATTCCAAAACAAATATGTAATACTCGTAATTGCTTCTTGAATATCATTAATTGCTAAGTACCCCTTCATATTATTTCTAAATAAATTAATTATTTTTTGTCTTTCTTTGTCTGACATTCTATAGCCCTCTTTCTTTTTTGGGGTTTATCCACCCCTTTTTGTTTCTGACAATAATATACCATTAGTTTGGGGTGGTGTCAAGCATATAATTTAAAAATATCAAAAAAATTCATAAGAGTAACCCTCCTATGAACTTTTCAATATTAACATATTAAAAATTTAATACAATATTTAACAAGTCACTTACTTTTATTTTTAATTTATTCGTAAATATTATACATTTTTCTACTTCATCAATTCTTTTAACATTCCCTGATATAGTTTTATAAACTCCTCCACTTTTTTTATTATCATGTACAAAATAAGTAATAACTACTTCAGGCTGTAACTTTATATTTTCGATAATCAATTTTATCTTTTGATTTAACATATTTTTTAACTCATCACTTAGTTCAATTTTTTGTTCTGTTAATCTTGCTGTTTCTTTTATTGCATCATC
>CALVVR010000039.1 GCA_944363915.1 uncultured Bacilli bacterium
TTCGTGCTATTTTAATTAAGTTTTATTAATAGTCTATATTTTGCTTTGTAAAGCACTTTCCTAGTATATAAAAAAAGTATCCCGCCATTTCTGACGGGATTTCAGGGGGCAAAAATATATTGCATATAAAATAAATTATTACTAGTTAAAAGCCTTATATTATAAGCATTTTCTAATTATACTAGATTACAAAATTTTAAATATAATTATCAAATATTATGATTTGAGTACCTAAATGGGTACCTAAAACCTATAATACTTTTATTAATTCTTCATATAAATGAAAGGATAAATAATTATGAAAATAACTTATACAAAATGTGGTGATTATTTACTACCAGATTTAGAATTTACTAAAAAAGAAAATAAACAATTAAATAAATATGGATTATTAAGATTAGATTATATAAAACATTATAAAAAAGTTTTATATCAAGAATTACTTGTGAAGGATAAATTAAATGAACATCTTTTTTCAGTCAGTATAATTGCTGAAGATAGAATTAATAATATAATTAATGATTTAATAAAATCATATTCATCAATTACAGAAAAATTAAAATCAGAAAATCAATTACTATGGGTACAAAAAATGAATAATTATAAAACTATTGCTGAAGAAATTGTTTTAAAGGAAATTATTTATGGAGATGAAATATGATTAAAGATAAAAAAGATATTACAGACAAAGAATTTGAAGAAATATTATTACCATTCTACAACAATTATAATGAATATCTTATTAAATTCGTAATACCAGATGCTGTAGCATTTTATTTAGCAAATGGATATAATAGAAATTGTTTATCAAATTGTCCATTAATTAATCATATTAATTCAGCATTAGATATATTTAATATAAGATATAATATTGATAATTTAATACCTGAAATAAAACAAATTTTAAAAATAAAATATAATCTAAAAATCGAAAAAGATAATCCATTAAAGTTTAAAAATTATTCATAAGGAAAAGCACTACCTAAATTTTAGATAGTGCTTTAAATTTAAATTTTGGATTAATATTATTGTCTAGCCAGCACTGAATTTGTACTCCCGTACGAAATTCGTATATGGGAAAATCCCAAACCCTTTATAAGTTATTATTAATCATTCTCTACATTAGAGCATATTTTTTTATTTATTAAAAACTTAATAAACTTATTTTTTAATAAATAACATCACTAATAAATTTTAACTTTTTTACCTGCACATTTAGGACATCCTCTGCCTCTAGCACGATTATTAACCGTAGATTCCCATTCGTGACCATTTCTACACTTCCACCATACTAATTTATGTGAACTGCTCTTAACCATATCAGGTTTTAAATCACCATTTTTTGCATAATTCCATTCTGAAGCCAATTTAGGATTTTTTGTTTTCAAATCATTTACACCTACCAATACCAGTCTACCAGAACAGTAAGGACAATTAGCACCTCTTACTCTATTGCTAATTATAGCTTCCCATTCGTGGCCTTTATCACAAACCCACCATACTTTTTCACGTGAAGACGATGCTAATGTTGATGGATCAAGTATATTCTTCTTATAATTCCACTCCAACATTAATTTGGGATTATTATCCTTTAAATTGTTATTATTCAATCGACTTCTTCCAGAACAATATGGACAATTTGTACCATTATTTCGATTCAATATACTTGCTTGATATTCATGTCCTTTCGGACAAACCCACCATACTTTCTTATGTGATCCTGCAATTACATCCGTGGGTTTTAAATTGCCATTTTTTTCATAATTCCATTCTTTAATTAATTTTGGATTTGTTGTTGCTAAATCATTATAACCAGATAAAACTAAGTAATTAGCACAATACGGACATCCAGAATTTTTATCAGTTCTAGAATTTAAAGAGCTTTCATACTCATGTCCATTTGGGCAAATCCACCATACTTTTTTATGAGAACCTGCAATTACATCCGTGGGTTTTAAATCACCATTTTTTTCATAATTCCATTCTTTAATTAATTTTGGATTTGTTGTTGCTAAATCATTATAACCAGATAAAACTAAGTAATTAGCACAATATGGGCATCCAGAATTTTTATCAATTCTTGAAGTTACTGTTGCTTGATATTCGTGACCACTCGGACAAATCCACCATACCTTTTTATTGCTTCCAGCATATAAATTTGTAGCAAGTATATTCCCATTCTTGGTAGGATGAAGTTCTTTTGCAATTTTTGGATTAACTACATTCAAAGACTGTTTTTTTTCACTAAATTCCATTAAAGCATATATATTTTCTAAATCTGCATCAATATTTATTTCAACATTATAAATACCCAAATCATTCAAAATATATTTTATTGCGTTAGCTAATTCGGCATTTGAATCATCTTTTAATTCATAACATTTACTACTAATAAGTTTGGGACAGCCTTTTTCTCTTATTCTATACAACATTATTCCTTCATCGCTACATATTCTGTCCTTTTCAATATCTCTCTTTATATTCTGATGAAAATGACTTCCATCATATTCAATAGCAACAAAATTGTCAATAATGTAAATATCTAAATCTTTTTTTGTTTTATTACTAAATTTATAGTTTTCTACTACATTATTAAAATATTTTTTTATATAAAATAAAACTATTTTTTCTGGTAAAGATGTTCTTCTCTCACTTTGGCAAATTGGACAACCTTTGCTTTTATTTCTTTGAACAATAGAAGTTTCATAACTATGGCCTCTAGAACACTTCCACCATACTTTTGTTCTTGAATTTGGCATTACATCGGACGGTAATAAACCATTGTTCTTTTCATAATCCCAATCCTTAACTGCTATTGGATTTAATGTTTCAAAATCATTATAACCTTTTAAAAGTCTTCTGCTCGAGCAATATGGACATCCGTCTCCTCTAGTTCTACTATATATACTAGATTCCCATTCATGTCCCTTTGAACATTTCCACCATACTTTTTTATTTGAACCACATAATACATCTGTAGGTTTAATATCTTTATTTTTTTCATAATCCCATTCATTAACCAAATGTGGATAATATGTTTTTAAATCATTATAACCCTCTAACACTTTTTTACCATTACAATAAGGACATCCATTACCCTTAGCTCTATTAGCAATTAATGAATAATATTCGTGACCATTTGGGCAAATCCACCATACTTTTTTATTTAGACCTAATGTCAAATCATTCAAATCTATATCTTTATTTTTTTTATAATTATATTCTTTCATTAATTTTACATTATCTTTCAAATATTTACTTTTTTCCAAAAGTATCACCACTTTTCTTATATATTAATAAAATTTAGATGTTTTTTTATTTTAATAATCAATCAGCATTTTATTTTTATTTAATTATTTTAATACCTTATTTAGATATTCCAATTCTGAAATTACATTATTTGAAAAATATATTTGTTTTCCATAAATATCAGTATAAATCTTATTGAATAGAAAATATATATCATTAATATAATTTTCTAATTCACTATAAGTAATTCCTTTATTCCTAGTTTTTCCTACCAAAAAAATTATTTTATCATTGTGTGCTATTTTTTTATCCCTAACAAATTTAAGAAAAATTCTTATATTTTCTTTGTCAATCAACATTTGTTTAAGTATATTAATATCACTAGAAACATCATTCATATCTTTTAAATAAAATCTTTTTTTCTTGTGCGTATTTATATCAGTTACATAAATATATCTTTTAGTGGTTAAATTTTTATATTTTGAATTATTGTAGTTTATTATAAATCTTTTTATTGATATATCATTTTCATCAAAATCTACAACTAATTTGCTTAACTCCATTAATATATTTTTTAATAATAATTCTGAAAAAATTGAAGATATACTACATAATCTTATATTTATACTATTAAATTTCTCATCTATGTATAACTGTTTAAATATTGAGTATTTCATTTTTATTTCATGAATATTACATAAAATAAATTTTAATTCTTTCTCAAAATAATATTTTGTTATCTTCATTTCTATACCTACACTTTAATACTTATTAGGAAAATAGTCTTTTCCTAATTGCCAAAGATATCTATCAATATCTTTCAAATTATACTCGTCTATATCATAAAATTTTTTAAATGCTATCAAAACTTCCTTGAAAACAATATAATTTTTTAAATCTTCTCTTTTAAAATTATAAAAATTATCTCTTTTTTTGTAATAATTTAAAATTTTATCAACATAACTATCATAAATTGGAAAGTTAATAGGATTATGATGAGAACAATATTTTGTTGCAAAAGAATAAAAGCATTTCTTTTTACCATTAATACTTAAATTAGCAATATCATTAACAAGAGTTTCATCATTACTCTTTAACCTATTATCAATATCTAAATTTAATATATGTTTTGCCACAGGAAATACAGAAAATATATTAGTACTATAAAAGTCATTTAATGAACTAACTTTTATTAATATATCTTCTATTTCATTGTTGTTTGGATAAGTTATAAAAAACAATTTATCTAAACTTTTTTCTTGTAGTACATAATTTTCTAATGAATCCCACTTTTTCAAATATTTTTCTACTTCATTTTTACATGGGATTGGAATATCCATCACTTTTATCACCTCTAATTATAATTGAATTAATCATAGTATTTTCCTACTATTTTCATAGTAAAATTCCTACTATATTTTGTATTTTTTACTTAAAGGGTTTGGGCATTCCCACATACGAATTTCGTACAGGAGTACAAATTCATTGCTTGCTAGACAAATATTATCTTCCCAATGACAGCAATGACATTTCTATTACACCATACCCATATGTATCTATTTCTTGTCATATTGTCATTACTAGCTGAAATAATTATTCATTTTCAGTCAATAATTTATTTAAATCATCAATTGACTTTTTCTGATTTTCAATATTTTTTTCGTTATTTTGAATATATTTTTTAATAATTTTAATAACCCTATTCTTTTCTTTTTTATCTAACTCAGAAATAGTATTTAACTCCTCTAAATTACAATTGTCTAATAATTCCTTAATAACCATCTTAATATATAATTCATCCTGCATTTGATTAACTAAATCATCAAGCACAAGTATTGGAGTATTTTCTGGTTTAATAACCATTCTGCTATACGAATTATTTACTGTTGATTCTATTTCTTCTTTACTATACTCACATAATTCCATTAAATCTTCTAAGGAAAGGTTTAATACAGAACTTAGCTTTTTTAAGGATAATACATTAGGTTTCTTTCTTT
>CALVVR010000040.1 GCA_944363915.1 uncultured Bacilli bacterium
TATAAAGCATAGCAAGTAATACCATATTATCTTTCTTTACAATAATTCGATGTGGTTCTTCTATACTGATATTGGTATTATCGATTTTGATAAGTTGTCCCGATAAAAAATTAATTTCCAAGTTTCCTGTACTAACTTTCATTTTAATTTTGTTTTTAATTTCACAAGGAAAAGGTAATTCTGTTATGACTGTTTTCATAAATATTCATCCCTCCTTTGAGCATGAAAAAAGTCCATAGCATCAAATACTATGAACTTTTCTTTATATAGAAATCGCCAAATGTGCGACTTTCAATCTCAATGGAGCGATAACAAAGGTTATTTAAAACTCCTAAAGAAAGTCGATAAACAACTAATTTCTATAAAAATTATAACACAATTTTTATTAATTGTTTATGCATTTTGCATTTCTGTTATAGTTTTTTCTTTTATATGATATTCTATATTTCTTTCTTCGCAAAATTTAATAACTTGATATGCTAGTGTATTATAATATTCTTTATAATCTTTATATTGACTAACCAATTTATTATAATGTAGTCTACCAAATATTATCTTATCTACAAAAGAAATAGAATTTAATATTTCTTCAAAGTCTTGATCAATTATGTTAGGGGTTGGATAAGGTTCAATACTAACCCAAGTTTTACATCCTTTATCATGTAATTTCTTTAAACTATTAATTCTATCAAGATATGGTGCAGAACCTGGTTCCATTTTTTTTCTAAATTCTTCATTTAATGATATAAGAGTTATACCATAACTATTGTTTTTGCTTAAATCTGCTAATTCTATTGGCAAGACAGCCTTAGTTAAAGCAGTACATGGTAAATTATAACTATTTATTAATTTAATTACCTCTATTGATAAATTACATATATCTTCATATCCATACATAAAAGGATCAGTTGTAAAACATAAATGAACGCTTTTAATTTTATCTTTTAATTTAGGAAGTTCTTTATTTAATAGTTCCATCGTATTTGAAACAATAACCGGACAAATCCATTCTTCATATGTTTTTACTGTTCCAAATCTTTTTGCCAACATTGAAGCATAACAAGGATACTTACAACCATGAGAACAACCCTGAACATGATTTATAGTATAATCACCATACTCTACACCAGTTTTATATAAAAGAGATTTTCTAGTTAAAGATTTGCTACAACATCCCATAAGTTTTACCTCCTTATTATCTAATACCATTATATCATATTTTATCGTTAATTTTATATTTACTTTCTTTATAATTATTTTTTCTTACACCTTCTGGTGTAATTTTTTCTATTATTTTACTATCTAATAATGGATTAATTATTGGTTTTATAATTTGCGAATCTTTTAATAATGAATTTTCAAGAATGTAAGTTTCGATATTATCATAAGTTAATTCTTTCTTTCCACTTGCAAGTTTAATAATAGCTTCCTTCATTGGACCACTATATGTATTAATTAGTAATTCATCTGTACTAAATAGTTTTAACTGATTTTTGTCTATATCAATTTGTTTTTTAAAAGATTCTTCACCATTAAATACTTTCCAAATGCTCTCCTTAATTAATTCTAAACCTCTTTTATGTGGTGTGAAGAAAATAATATAATATAATTCAGTATTATTTGCGTTATTAAAACGATACGCAAATGAATATTTAATATTTTTTGTATTTTTATATGTATTGATTAATTTCTTTAATATTTTTTTGTTTTCATCATCATCAATATTGATGTCTGTTATAACTGAACTAAGCTCATTTCTAATTGTAGACATTTTATTTTGCGCTGATGTATTATTCTTATTTCTTGTAATATCACTACTAAAATAATTAAATAACAATTCACAGTAGTATTTATCAATAAATGCTTTTATCGTTGATAACAAATTAGGGATTCCAAAATTATAAGGATCAGTATATAATAACGTAAAACACGAATTATTAAATGCATTTTTTTCAATTAATAGAGTTAAATATTCTACTACATCTTTATCAGTTATGTTAATTTTTAAATTAGTTGGTATATTTTTATATTCACTTATTATTATTTTTAATATTTCAATTCTATATTTATTGTAATCATTCAAAAATATGTAAAATTGTTTATTTTTGTTTTCTTTAGCATATTCTACAAATAATTCAACAACTTCTATACAAGTCCCTTTTATTCCAGTTTTATATATTCCTGCATTGCACATACTATCTATAAAAACAATATTTCTTTGTCTATAATTTATAGCAACATTTAACCATCTTCTAACATAATCCTTAATGTATTTTATTTTATACTGTGTATGCAATTTTGCTTCATCTAATTTTTTTTCGTTTTCCTTTGCTATTTTCTCTAAATCCAAAACTGTATTCACTTTATTCCTCCTAACTACTAAAAAAGAGCATAGTAATCCTTATTAATATTAATAAGTCTATACTAGCCCTTATTTTTTACTTTTTTTATATTTTTCTTTGTAGTCTTAATTTTTTAACTTCTTCTTGTTTTACCACCTCTTGATTAACTTGATAAGCAATTGCATTAGCCAATCTTTGATGTAATGCAGTTTCTTCAGGTGTATAAAAAGTTGCAGCATTATTATTTTGAGTTAATATCAACTCTTGAATTGATATAGTATCTAATTTTTTCATTTTATTTGTTCTTGAAAAATATCCAACATAACAAATTAAATCTTTAGAACCACCGGCTTTTATATAATCATTAATAAATAATCTTAATCCCGGATCTGAACGGTCAATTGCATACATCATTGGAATATCAATATTTCTACCGAATTCTTTAGCAAACAAGAATCCTCTACGAGGTCCCATACGATTTCCACCTCGTTCAATAATTCTATACATTACAGCATCCAACATACCTTCTTTTTCTTTAATAAACTTTTCAGTAGTATTTATTGTGGCATCTAATTCATTATCACTTGGTAAGGTTATTCCTCTTTCTTTTAATAATTTTACTACTTCTTTAACATGCATTCCTTTTAATTCTTCATTAGTAACTTTAAACTTGCTATAACAATCAACACCTTCTGCTTCTTTTACAAATCCATTTGGTGTTAAATGTAAATGTGCTGTTTTTCTCTCAACTTCCATTGGACTATGTAATGTGTAATTTGGGTCTAAATATACCAAATCTTTATATCTTGCTCTTTGAAATCTATATCTTTCTTCCCAAGGTAAAGATTTAATAAAAGCATGTGTATTGTAAAATTCGTCCCAATCTATAGCTCTAACATCATCATTTTCATCAAATAATTCATTAATATAGTTATTACTATTAAACATTACATCACTAATTTTAATTCCCTCTTGTCCAGCACAATGCATTATTCTATTGATTTCATAATCAGGGTATCTTAATTCATACCAAACAGCCATTTTTTCAATAAAATTTCTTAATTCAATAGGTTTATGATATTCCCCAATATCAGTATATTGTCCTTTTACCATATTTTCAAAATTCCACTCAATATATTCATCAACTTTTGCATCTAAATCAATTAATGTTTTTGAAGAATCAACTTTGTAAGTAGATTCTTCTTTATCAGTTCCAGTAATCTTTGTTCTAAATTTTAATAATTCATCTTTAATACTCATTTTTAAACCTCCTGACAAGCAATTTGATAAGAATATTATATCATATTATCTACACAATTTATCTATTTTTTTATAATTTTATCGTTTTAAACCATATTTTTCTAAATCTTGTTTAAACCTAATTCTTCAATGTCATCATCATTTAAAACATTATCATCATACATGTCATTAACTACATTGATATGTTTATCGTCTTTATCGTACCAATTGTGTAATTTACTAGATAGGAATGACATTAGTTTATCAAATTTTTCTTTCCAATAATTAAGAGTACTTTTTATATCAGTAATAATAGAATTTAATCTAGATATTTCTTTATCTTTTTGTTTAATGATATTATTTAAAGATTCAACTCTTAAGTTAAGTGCTTTATTATTTTCGGTGAGAGTTCTAATCTTATTATTCTTTTCTTTTAATTGTTCGTTAGCATTAACTAATGTGTTAGATAGAGTTTGTATTTTATCATATTCTTTATTTGTACTATCAACTTGATTGATAAAATCGATAAAAGAATCTTTATCTTCTTTCGATAAAATATAATTATCTTTATTTAATTTTGATATTTTTAATTTATTAATTGTATCTTTTATTTCTTTAGAGTTTTGTTTTAATTCTAAAGATTTTTTGTTTGCCTGTTTTAAGTTTTCATTATTCTTTTCAATTTGCTTTTTTATTTGAATATAATTATCCATATCAGATATATGAATATCTTTATTTCTACCTTTTTGTTTTTGCTTTAGTGAATGATCTAAATTATATTCCTGATTAAATTCTTCAATACATAATGTTCGCATTTTATCTTGTAATGTTTTTAAAGATTCTTTTGTGAATACATCAGATTTACCGACTTGTTTTTCCATACCATTTTTATTTTTATATTTAATTGGAACACCAACAATATGCATATGTGGACTAGTTTCATCATAATGGATAATTGCACTAGCTACTTTAAAATTTGGAACAAGCAATTCTAAATCATTAACTTGTTTTACATAAACATTTGTCATTTTCTTTTTAAAAGTCTCATCTTTAGTATCCCAATATTCTTTATCTCCAAGTTCAATAATAATTTCACAAGCAAGATCTTTCTTTTCATTGTTAGATATATTTTCAAAGTAATTATCTATCATACG
>CALVVR010000041.1 GCA_944363915.1 uncultured Bacilli bacterium
ACATTTTGTTGTAGAATTTTAGGAATTATTCATAAATAAACTTATAATAGGAATTTATCACAAATTTAAGACATATTTTAAAAAAAATACTTTACTTAAATTTAATTCTAATATATAATACTTCTTGGTGATTACAAATGAAAAACGAAAAAGAAATGATTATTGATATTATTGATCATTTACGTCCTTTTTTAATTAATGACGGTGGCGATATTGAATTTATAAAATATGAAGATAATATTGTTTATATTAAAATGACAGGAGCATGTGCTAACTGTCATATGTTAGACTTAACGCTAAAAGAAGGCATTGAAGCAGCTATAAAAAGTGAAGTACCTAATGTCAAAGAAGTCATTAATATTAATTAGTGTTCTAGCCACTCAATATTTAATTGATTATTTTTAAAATGATAGTATATCTGTTTTAATATTTTTTCGTAGCTATCAGCTTTAACAATAATCTTTTTTATTTCACTTTCATCTATTTCATTATTAATGACTTTTTCATACAAATCAAAATAATAAGTAGGGAAAAGCATTCTTGCCAAAAATAATTTCCCTTCATTAATGTCTAAATTGTTATAATTTAAAAATAACTCTAATTCCCTGCTTATGTCGATATTATCAAAAAAACAATATTTAAAATATTCACATACGTCTCTAATTCTAATGTCAATTACTATATTTAATGGATTATATAGATCAAAAAAATTACTACTTATTCTACGATGTGATAAACCTAAAACAATGTTTCTCTTATCAGTGTTATTAACTAAAATAATCGCATTTTCTGCTAAACCAATATAATAATTAAAACTATCTCTAATAATTGGGTATTTTCTTCCTATTTGACTTAACTGATATTCCAAATAATCTATCTTATTAGTCCACAGTAACGACCAATTATCTCGTCTTAATTTTGAAAAATAATCGGGTATATTAATATTGTTTAATTCAATTATCTTGTTTAAATCAACTTTATTATCAATATATAATTGTAATAAAAGATAGTTATTATCATTAATCTTAGTAATTATTTCATTATTAATATTTAAAATGATTTTATGAACTGGTAAAATTTGAATTAAATAACTATCCAATTTATAAATATCATCTAATTCTTCTATATTGTCACATTTCAATAAAAGATAATTGTTATTATTAATATTAAAATAATAATTTTTATCTTTTTGGTGAATATTATTTATATTCAAATTATAATAATAATTTATTGTATTTTTCAATATATTCACCTCAACTAATTTTATGTTTTTAAAATCAAAAATAGTAGTTGTTATTCTACTATTTCTTTTATTTTATCAACTAATTCTTTGTATTTATCAATTTGTTCTTCTAAAGATTCAATTTCAACTTCTAGATCTTTATTTTTTTCTAGTTGTTCTTTATATAATTCTTCATAATCTAAAGATACTTCTTCAATTTCTGGTTCTTCTTCAATCTTTTCTTCAGAATTAATGGTAGCCTCTTTTTTTATCCTTTTGTTTTCTGATAATAAATTAACTAAATTACCCTGTAATTTAAAAACTCTTGTATCTTGTAAAATAACATCGTTTAAATTATCTTCATCTAAATCAATTATATTTAATTTGCTACCATCACGATTATTTCGCACAATTTCTTTGATAATTTCTTTAACTAAAGTCCATTCATCATTATCAGTAATTATACATGCTTTAGTTCCGATTATTTTAGAAGCATATAATTTTGTATATCCAGATTCGTCAATTTCATTTAAAGAATAGATTAAATATTCTGTGTCATTATTAGTAAAGTATCTAATTACTTCAATATCAGTGTAATCGCCAGTTAGATTTTTAATCTTTCTTGCCAAATTAACCATCTCCAATCTACAAATAAATCATATCACATAAAACTTAAAAAAACAAGAACTATTTTTCTATTATGTCAATCAAAAAGACATAAATTAGTAATTTGATTCATGTCTTCTTGGTTTAGCACATTCTATTTTTAAATTCATCATTGTTTGAGAAATAGCTGTTTCAATTTCCGGTAAAGCTTCTTTTTGAATATTAGAAAGCATTACTACTTCTTTGACGGTATCGATACAAACTTTTCCCCATAAAATTCCCATCATCAACGTTAAATCATTATACATATCTGATGTGATAGAAATAAATAAATAACCAAATATTAATCTTTTTTGTGCAACAATAATTCTTTTATCAGTTACAACTATAATGAAAGTTCGAAAGATTTCATAAGAGTGGTGATTTTTTTGGCAGGCAAAAACATATTTTACCTTTTCATCAGGGTTAATATGCATCTGTGCTATTTTACTATGTGCCTTAATTCGCCAAGCTATTGTTTTAGGATATTTTCTTTTAAAAGCTAAGGCCTGTTCGTAAATATTCATTCAATAACCTCATTTTCTTGTAAAAATTCAACATATTCATCCTCAGAAGCCAATTGTTCGATCATATCGACAATCTCACCATTTTGAACAATCATCATAATAGGTGTTCCCCATTCCTCTTCTTGAAAATATTCTAAACTTTCTAAGAATTTTTCTTTTTCATCTTCGTCTAGTTTAGCATAATCTAAATAATTTATTTCTACTTCATGCTCACTAGCAACATCATTTAAAATCACTTTAGCTTGAACACAATATCCACATGTCGTTTGGCCAATAACGATAACTTCTTTATCTTTACTTGCTAATAACTTTTCATATGTTTCATAATCAATATAATTAAGATCTAAATCAGCATCTTCGTCGATCAAACTATTTTCTTGTAAAAATTCAAAAATGACATTATAATCATCATAACCATTTTGAGTATCTACTACCTTTCCATTTGCAACAATTGCTAAATAAGGTGTACCAACTTTGGTAAGACCTAAATCATTAATTACTTTACGAACATAACTACTAGACATTTCGTTAATATCGATATATAAATAATCAAAATCATAACGACTAGACATATCTTGTAAACTTGGATTTAGTAAACTACAATAACCACAAGTAGAAGATCCTATATATACTAACTTATTCTCACTACCATTAAAATCAGCCGTAAATTGTTCATATATTTCTTTAGAATCTTGACTGCCAGCATAAACAAAACCAATGCTTCCAATAATTAATAAAATAACAGCACCAACAACAACTAACATTTTTTTACTTTCACTCATCACAATACCTACCTTCTATAATTTATATGAAACTAAAAATTATATTTGTATCCGTTTCGCAATATATTATAACATTTATTAATTTTAATTGCAAATAGATATTTACTTTTCACAGTATTTTCATTTAACTATTTTATAAAATCAGCTTTAACATCAGCGAACATTACAATTATTTTATTAAAAACTATTTATAAACCGTCCAACTTTTAGGGTTCAGTTCAGCTTATAATTGTTTTTTATTCATATATTACCTTCCTCTTTCATTAAAAAAATGTCAATATTTTTATTAATTATTTAACGACTCCTTTTACTCGAAAATATTATTTAAAATAGTTACTTTTTGTTTATCAGCGTCTAATTCTACTTCTGCACCGATTGGTAAAAACACATTACATTCACAATGTCCAAAATCAGTGCATTTAATCATAGGAATGTTATTAACATATTTTTTAAAAACACATTCAAAGTAATCATTATCAATACTGTAGTTACCCAATATAATACCTTTAGCGTTTTTTAAAATATTATTTTTGTATAATTTTTCCACTAAATTATTTAATTCTTCTTTTGATATCTCATCACATTCTTCAAAAAACAAAATATAATTTTTAACCTTAGGCATATATTTAGTATTAATTAGTTTGCAAAACGTAACAAGATTACCACCAATCAAAGTACCGTTAGCTACTCCACCGTTTATTTTTTTTAAATTATAGCTTTATATCTATGATTTTATTATTATTAAAAAATAAATTCACAAAATTATCTTTATTATATTTATGATTTCCCTTTAAAAAACCTTTAAAAACACATCCATGAAAAGTTATTAATCCAGTTTTTGCATATATCGCATTTAATATACTAGTCAAATCACTAAGCCCAACAAAGTTTTTATTAGTTTTCTTTATCAAATTATAGTTCAAATAATCTAACAGTTCGTCACTATCTTGTCCACCTCGTGAAAAAATAATCATTTTAACATCATCGTCATTAATCATTTTGTTAAAATCGCTTAATTTATCTTTTAATAATTCTTCTTTTGATTTTTCATTTTTATATAAATAATTCCCTAATTTAACATTTAATCCACATTCATTAGCATTCATAATAGATTCATCTATTTGTTCCTTATTTGAAAACTTTAATAATCCTGATGAACTAATAACACCTATATAATCACCTTTTTTGATTTGCTTATTCATATATTATCACCTTCTATATCATTAATTATTTTATCAATATTCTTAAAATAATCATTTATGTTTCTATTATAAATTTTATAATCAATTCCAATTAAATCAATTTCATTTAAATAAAAATCTAGATTATCAATAATATGAGATTTATTATTTGATTTTAGTCTTCTTTTGATTTCATCTAAATCAGAGTATATATATACATTAAGTTTTCCATATTTATTTTTTACTTGTTCTAAATAATAATATTTATATTTGCTTTTATACAATTTTCTATTTATA
>CALVVR010000042.1 GCA_944363915.1 uncultured Bacilli bacterium
AACATCAGCCTCCTAGATTAATTGTATCAAATTTTGTATAACTTGACTTATCTAGTTTTTATTATAAGAGTCTTTCACCATTATTAACATAATATCTTCGATTTTAGCTTTATCGACAACTAACTTTAATTTTTTATCTTGATATTTTTTGCGATTACTTACAAGTACTTGACAACTGTATTTATCTTTAATCATACTTAAAATATCTTTCTTATCTATTTTCATATAATCAGCAGCACTACATTTGATTATTCCATAATTAGAAATAATCTCGTCAGTAGTTTTGTCAAAAACAATCTTACCTTCATTAATAAAAATGATGTAGTCAGCAATATTTTCTAAATCACTTGTAATGTGAGAAGAAAATAAAATACTATTTTCGCCATTTTCAATAAATTCCCGAAATATATCTAAAATTTCATTCCTTACAATTGGATCTAAGCCACTAGTTGGTTCATCTAATATTAAAAGACGTGGATGATGCGATAAAGCTGTTATGATTTCTAACTTTTTACGCATTCCTTTAGACAATTCCTTCAACGGCTGATTGTTTGTTAATTTAAATCTTTTTAAATATTGTTCAAATAAATCATTATCCCAATTGGGATATATATTTTTCATAATTGTTTTAATGTCATTTATTTTTAAAATTTCTGGGAAAAACGATTCATCTAAAACAACACCAATATTTTTTTTTACTTCACTTATTTTGTCATTATCAAAAATTCTAATTTCACCACTATCTTTATGAATAATCTCTAATAATAACTTGATTAATGTTGTCTTACCAGCACCATTTTGACCAACCAGTCCAACAATACTTCCTCTAGGAATAGTTAAATTTATATTATCTAATTTAAAACTAGGATAAGTTTTATTTAGATTTTTAATTTCAATTATATTTTTCATTATTTTCCTCCTCATATAATATATTCAGCATATTTAAAACTTCTTCTTTCGTTATACCATATGTACTAGCAATCTTAATTGTTTCATTTAATGACGTTTCAACTTTTTTTAAAATTTCTTCTTTTTTAAAATCTTTACTTTTATTTTTAACAAAATATCCTTTAGTAGCAATCGCTTCAATAAAACCATCTTTTTCTAATTCTTCATAAGCACGCTTGGTTGTAATATTACTAATTTTTAAATCTTTAGCTAAAGTTCTAATCGATGGTAAAGCTTCCCCACCGATTAAATCACCGTTTAAAATCGCTTCTTTAATATTATCGACAATTTGTTGATAAATTGGCGTATCACTACTATTACTAATTATTATTTGCAAGATATCACCTCTTTGTATATATATAGTATATACAATTATTATATGTTTGTCAATACAAAAATAAAACTATTAATTATTTCTAACTAATAGTTTTAGTCACATAAATTACTTGAATATTCTAAATCACTGCTACCAATAACATATTTACCATTAGAACATACTAAAACACTATATTCTAAATTGGAAAATAAAGTATCATTATCAAATGTTTCTTTTATCCCTTGGGCATATTGGGCATTTATTTCATTTTTCCTAACGATTTTATCCATACTAATTAAATTATCGTTTAAAGCCTCGTTTAAATAAACTACTTTATCATCGATACTAATTTGCGCTTCATCTAAACAATATGTATAAACATTGGTGTATATTTCCCTTTTTTCGTTATCACAAGTATCAGACTCTAAAACATTGATTTCAAAGTCAAGTTCTTTTAATTCACTTTCGATATGTTCAGCTTCTTTAACATTACAATAATGACCATCATAATAATTAAAACTAACTATTTTAACTATATCACCGCTTATATCAAAATTATAAAAGGTAAGATTTTTATCTTTATTATAATAAGTAACTAAGCCATCAAAACAAGTTAACTCTTGCATTTCATTTTCATAATTTTCTTTTATTTGATTAATATTATTAATACTATCCAGTGTTTTAAAACTAATTTTGGATTCATCTTTCTTAAAACTATATGAATAAATTGGTATTGTTAACTCTACTTTTTCATCCTTAATAATAAATGTTTTGGTTCTATTAAAAAAACCACTCAAATAAAATACAAACAAAATAAGACCAACTAATAATACAACTGTTAAAATCAGAATTAAAATTTTTCTTTTCATAAATCCTCCTTATTTTTATTTTAAATATCCTAAAATTTTATTTTAGGATAAATAAACCGAATAAATAAAAGTAAATAACTAGTTGATATAATAAAACCAGCAATTACATCAGTTGCATAATGAACCCCTAAATAAATACGACTTATTCCAATTAAGAATATGAGCAATATTAAAAAACAAATACCCATTATTTTTGAAAGATTATTTTTGTTACTTTTCAATAACAGATAAATTAAAAATCCGTATATTCCTAAACTAATCATCGCATGACCACTGGGAAAACTAAATCCAGTCTCAACTATTAAATTTATATCTATAGGACGCTCCCTTGAAAATAATATTTTTAAAACATAATTTAATAAAAATACTAATATTAAATTTAAAAGAAAAGCTTTACTAATCTTTTTGTTTTTTACCAACAATACCATTAAACAACTTAATAAAATACACCAGATAGGGTCAGAAAAAAATGTAATAAACTGCATAATATTAGTCATGCTATTTGAAATAAGTGGCTTAATAAGTGAATAAACAAAGTCATCTATTGGGGTGAAGTAATTGTGTAAAAACACTAAAATGATGAAAATTAACAACAAGATTAAACTAACAATAACCATTTTATCATTCTTTATTTTATCCATCTTTTCACCTGTTTCTAATTAAAATTCAATTATATTTTAACCGTTACATCTAACAAAGTAACTAAAGATATGGCTTGATCTTGATTAACAACTATTTTTTTAATACTTTTTAAATCAGTTGTTATATTATCAATGTTAGAATTACTAAAATCAACATTAGCAAAATCATTATTATAAAACTGACATTTAGTAAAATTACAATTTTGAATCTTTAATTTAGAAGATTCGATATCAAAAAATCTAGAATCCATCAAATCGCATCTAACAAATTCGATATCCTTAAATTTATTGTTAGCAAAATTACTATATGATAAAAGACAATTTTCAAAATAAATATCACTTAAAGATGTGTTAATAAAATTAACTCCTACCATTTTGCAATTAATAAACTGACATCTTTTAAAAGTCAATTCTTCAAATTCAAGATTAGAAAAATCACAATTCATAATAATACAATCGATAAACTCTAACTTTTTTATTTTATATTTTGTAAAATCTATTTTAATTAATTCACAACTATCAAATAAAACTTCATTTTTATAGTTAACTATACCATCTTTATCTATTATTTTTAAATTACAAAATAATTCTTCATTTAAAGACTTAATAATATCTATTTCTTCATATACTCTGATAATTAATTTTCGCATAACTACCTAATACTTGAAATCATATCGTTATATTCATTAGATAAAGTAGTGTCATCAAAAATTATCATATCATCATTAATTTCCCACTCATTTTTATTTTCAATTAAGAAATCTAAAACACTCTCCATTCCTTCAATTTCATTGACAAATGAATCAACTACATTTTCAATATTTTCTTTATTTTTATTTATATTGCTCTCTTTGGCAAATTCTAAACTTCCATATAAATCAATATAACTTTCTTCTAAATCTTCATTAATGATATAAGACATAATTGTATTAACTTCTAAGTCATCTAGCATCGATGCTTCTAAATTTAAAACTTTTTGTTTGGTTTCAGTCAAGTATTCTTTTGTATTTTTAAAATCAGGTCCATCATCTTCATAATTAACCACGGTTAAAATATTATTCAATCTCTCATCATTAATAATATCTTCTAATTCTAAAATTTTATCAAAAACATCTGATAAGTAATTTTTAGCGACAATTTCAACTATAGCATATCCATCATTGCTAACTACATTATCAAATTTACTATAAATTGTTTCTAGATCATATGTATCTTCATCAGAATTATAAATTAAATCATAAAGTTCTTTAATCTCTCTTTGAACTTTTCCATCTGTCATAAAATTGCGAATAACTAAAAAAGCTACTAATCCTAACAATATAATAATAACAATATTTAAAAATATTTTAACACTTTTATTCATATTTTCACCTACTAAATATATTTTATCATAAATAAAGAAAAAATACAGTATTTAAACCTGTATTTTAATCATAATTTTACATCTAATCACACCTTACTCTATATTTCGGCAAGGTGTGATTTCATTGTTTGAAGTTTATATATTTGTTTTATTATTAGCTCATTGCAACTCATATGGTTGCTCAGCAGTACCTTCACCT
>CALVVR010000043.1 GCA_944363915.1 uncultured Bacilli bacterium
ATATCAAATCTCGCAAAACCTTATATTTTAAGGGCAAAATTTGACTGTAGTTTTGAGTATAACAAAAGGGCATACCCTGTGACAGGTATTAGTCCAACAACGACCATTAAATTTAAACAAGCTTGAAAAGCAATTTGAAAAATAATTCCAAACGATAAATATTTACCAAATTTATCATTACAGTTTTTAGATATTTTAAAGCCAGTATAACAAATAGTTATAAATAAACCAACGACAATAACACAACCTAAAAAGCCTAGTTCTTCACTAATAATCGAAAAAATAAAATCGGTTTGTGGTTCTGGTAAAAAAAAGTGTTTTTGTCTTGAATTTCCTATTCCAAAACCAAATAAACCACCAGGACCAATTGCATATAAACTTTGAATAATTTGAAAACCACTTCCCAAGGGATCACTCCAAGGATTTAAAAAAGATAAAATGCGACTTAAACGATATGGAGCCGCTAAAATTAAACCAACTATTCCGATAACACCAACAATTCCTAATCTAATAAAATATTTAAAATTAACGCCACCGACAAATAATAATCCAATTATAGACATAACGATAATTGTTCCTGTTCCAAAATCCGGTTGTAACATAATAAGCCCAAATATTAAAACTAATAATCCTAAAATTGGTAAAATACCTTTAAAATTTTTAGTTGCTTTTTCATGACAAGCCAAATATTTAGATGTGAAAATAATAAGTCCTAACTTAGTAAATTCACTAGGTTGGATTCCAAACGAACCGATACCAAACCAACTACGACTACCATTTCTAACTGTCCCAACCCCTGGAATTAACACTAAAACTAACAAAATAAGACAAATTAATAAAATCAGATTAGACTTTTTTAAGTATATTTTATAATCAATTTTGCTAATTATGATCATTAATATTAATCCAACTATAAAAAACAAGCCTTGATTTTTGACATATTTTAAAGCATCACCATATTTATATTCTGCCCAAATATAAGAGGATGAATAAATCATTAAAACGCCAAAAACACTTATTACTATAACACTTATCAATAAAGTCAAGTCGATTTTTTTCATACTTATCCCTCTTGATAAGTTTATGCGAAAAGAATAAATTTTAGAAATTACTTTAAATTACAATTTTGATTAAATTGTTTACACATTTTAACTAATTGTAAAGCTGTATCTTTAATTTTTCTTTTAACCAAAAAGCCTTTTTTATTTTGTAGTTGTAAGAGTTGATACAATAAATTAACTAATGTTATATAGCCATTATCACCATAGATACCATCAAACCAATATTCAATATCATCGATATTACCATCGATTCTTAAGTTCTCTACTGTTAATAAAAAAGTTTTATTATTTAATAATTCTTGGCAATAATATTTCATTAAAAAATAAGATGAAGAAATATATTTATTATCTACACTATTTCTAACTGCTTCTAAAGTGTTTTGAATTCTTACATCTTCGACATTCAAATCTTTTAACTTTCTAATAATATCGATAATTAACTCTGTTTGTTTCGAATTAATTATTTCTTCTAAAACATAAGTTTTTTCTTTTTCGATCATTTCTAAAGTATTTTTATTAAAAATAGTTCGAGCTAAACCAGTTCTTAAATAAAAAGTATCTTCTTTAACAGTAATTTCATTTTTAAAAGAATTAATGGCATGATTAAACTCATGAACTAAATTATCGATTAACTGTAAAAATGGGATATTATTATAACGATTTAAATAAATTCTTTTTTTAGTTTTAATAGTATCATCTTTATATGGATAACTTACATATAAAGCTTGATATCTTGGATCTTCTTTACCAGTTATAACAATTGGTATTTCACTTAAACAATTAAGAATAAAATGTTCTTTTTTTAATCCATATTTAATTACAAAAGCAGGTACTATAACATATAATAAATGCTTAATATTATCAGGATATTGATATTTTAAACTTATCTCATCGATAAATGAAACATACTTAGTTAATAATATTTTCATTTCACTAGCATTCATATTCTCACCAACTATATTTTATAATAAAACATTTAAAAAAACAACTAAAATAGTTGTCATATTATTACACCAAACGTTAACGCCAACAAAGAAGCAATTAAACCTATAATCCAAAATAATTTAACAATATCACTTTCATTCCAACCTCTTTTTTCAAAAGAATGATGAATCGGTGTCATTAAAAATAATCTTTTTTTAGTAAATTTATAATATATTCTTTGAATAATACAAGTTAGTGTTTCAATTACAAAAACTATTCCTATTAAAACTAATAATAATTCATGTCTTGTAATTATTGCAATACTTCCTAAAGTTGCTCCTAAAGCAAGAGATCCTGTATCCCCCATAAATATTTTAGCCGGATTAACATTAAATACTAAAAATCCTAAAATACTTCCAACTAATGCAAAACAAAATAAAGCAACACTTTCATACCCTTCTAACCATCCAGTATTATAAGTAATTATTCCAAATGTTAAAAAAGCAATTAAAGATAGACCTCCTGCTAAACCATCCAACCCATCAGTTAGGTTAACAGCATTACTTGATGCTACTAAAACAAATAAAATAAATAGTCCATATAACCAACCAATATCTAATCTTAAATGTAATGTATGAATCCAAAGTAATGGTTCGTTACCCGATCTCATAAACAAATAGAAAAATATAACCGCTACAAATAACTGCATAACGAATTTAGTACTTTCACTTAAACCATTGTTATTATGCCTTTTAATAATTAAATAATCATCGATAAAGCCGATTAAACTATAACTTATAAAAGTAAATACAACAATTAATAAACTATAATTCATTTCAATCTTATTAAATAATAAAAGTAATAAGACAATTATTAAAGAAGGAATAATAAAGATAATTCCTCCCATCGTTGGTGTGCCATTTTTCTTTTTATGCTTTTCTTCTAAAAATCTATTCAAAACTTGATCAAGTTTTTTCTTCCTTAAAATTGGTATTAAAACATATCCTAATATAAGAGAAATAATAAAACTAAACATTACGACAAATGCTACTTTAGTTAAAATTAACAAATTAATCTCCTCCTAGCATTAATCTTACTACTTCGCCTTCTTGCATATAACTATTAGCTTGTGGTGATTGATAAATCACCTTACTACCACTACCACTAAATTCAACTTTAAAAGGTTTTAAATTAGTAATAGCTTCTTTAGTATCCATACCAACAACATTAGGCAAAGTGTAATATCTTTTATCACCATAGTTATATTCTTTAGTCATACCATCATATCTTTCTTCAATTCCTAAAGCTGATATAGCCGCATTTAAGACATTTTTAGCAATTGGTGCTGCAATTGTTCCTCCATATTGCGTTACCCCTTTCGCATTATCAATAGCCACATAAACTACTACTTCAGGATCATCAGCCGGTAAAAATCCCATAAAAGATGTAATATAATTACCAACTAAATACTTGCCATCTTGAACTTTCTGGGCAGTTCCAGTTTTACCTCCTACTCGATAATTAGCAATATAAGCATTTCTTCCTGTACCATTAGCTACAACACTTTCTAAAGCATATCTTACTTTCGCACTAGTATTTTCACTGATTACTTTTCTAACCACTTTAGGTTCGTTATTCACAATTACACTATTAGTTTCTGGTTCGTTTAAACTTTTAGCAATATACGGAGTATACAAAGTTCCTCCATTGATAGCTGCACTAACAGCAGTTACTTGTTGTGAGGTACTCCTCTAAATGATACTTTTTTCCTAAATTATTACTGGATGCTTTTAATATTGTTCCAGTTTTAAAAATAATATCTAATTTTATTTTTTTAGGATTATCTTCATCTTTATTAACGATTATTTTTTCTA
>CALVVR010000044.1 GCA_944363915.1 uncultured Bacilli bacterium
GAGTTAAATTGTTCATAACTAGAATAATCTTTATTATTATCTTTTAACTTTAACAAGATAGATTCTTGCATTTCTTCGTTTTTTTTATTTAATAATTCAAATAATTCTTCCATATTACTACTCCCTACTAAATAGTTGGTTTATACAAATATTATATATATAAAATAGTAATAATGCAATTACATAAAATTGTAATCATATTAACTACAAATTTCATTATTTTTTATAGATAAATTACCATTATATTTAGCATTGTATTGATTAATTGCCTTATTTACTATATCCAAATATTCTTTATCATCAAAATGTTCTATTGTCCTACAATCGTAAATAAAGCTTTTAATATCATAATTATCATTGTTATTAAACATCGAATAATACATTTCTAACTCAAAAACCATTTTTTCAATCATTTGTTTTATAGCAAATTCATGTGATAATTTTAAATACTTTTTCATTATACTTGTATCAGTTTCCATATAAACCTTTCTTTCTAAAAATAATAAATACTATTATATATTTTTTTTATAAATTTAACACGGCTTAATTTATTAAAAATAAAATATATTAATATAAATTCAATTAATGATAATACAAAAGCAATTTCAAACGCTAATCCAGGACTCATCATAGTAAAACCGAAATCAAGTGGAACTTCTAAATAATTACAATAAGCTACTCCAATATCACAGTTTATTTTTATTAAAAGATATAATGGCGAAATAATCATTGTAATTATAAATGACTTTATAAAACATACAACAAAATCCCAAAAACTTAAATACATATTATCTCCTCCTGTTTCAATATTATAACACAACATTATTACAATACCCATACTTTTAGTAATATTATCTAATTTAATGGGAAAATTAATATGGTGATAAACTATGTTAATTGAAAACAATTTAAAATATTGTAGAGAAAATTTAGAAATGACTCAGGAAGAAATGGGATATGTATTAGGCGTAACTAAAGGAACAGTTGCGAACTGGGAAAATGGTAATGATTCTATACCTTTAAGACAAATAGTCAAAATATGTAATCAATATAATATTTCTATTGATTTCTTATTAGGATTGACAAGAGATAACGAACAATATTGTAAAATACCAAAGCTAGACAAAGTTATTATTGGAAAAAGAATTAAATTATTAAGAGAAAAATTAAATTATACTCAAACTCAATTTTCTAAGGAATGCGATGTTGCTCAATCTACTTTATCCTTATATGAAACGGGTAAAAGATTAGTAAACACATTAACACTACAAATTATATGTAAAAAATTTAATAAATCAGCAGATGAAATATTAGGTAGAAGAAAATAACAGTAAAATCTATACTGTTATTTTTTAATTGAAATAATAATTCATTCTTCCTTCTAATAAACTCTCTATTTTTGTTATTGATTCTTCTAATTGCTTATAAATGTAGTTAATACTTTCAACAAAATTTTCAAATTCATTTTGTAATTCAATAGGAGGAACTGGTAATTCAAAATCTAGAACATCTGAATTTTTTATAGCTGGATAACTTGCTCCAGTTGTTTTTTTATTCATTGAGTTAGTAAACTCATTTGTTAATATTGAATATAAAAGCCAATTCTTTTTACAATTTTTGCACCTTAATACACAAAACCCACTAGTACCTATCGGATTATCATATTTCTCCGTTAATACTGCTATATTCTTAAGATTTGGTCTTACAGTTGACATTAAAATATCATTAATTTCCAAGCATTGCTGAGCCCTAGAAGGATTCTCTCCTACATTGTATTTTTTAGTTCCTTTTACAATATTTTTTTCTTTATCTATTGATGAAATGTCAATATAATTAATAATCTCTCCCTCAGAATATGTAGATTTTAATTTTGATATATTATTTTCTACTAAATCTCTTATTTTTTTTCTTTCAAAATCTTTTTGATTATTATATATATTATCAAACATATAGTTATATTGAGCAAATATTAATTTTTTCAATTTTTCTCTTTGATTATTTTTTAAATCTAATATTTCTATAATTTTAATTAATTCATTAGATATATTTCTCTGTTCACTTTCAGATACTAAATTAATTGTTAAATTATCAAAATCTGAATCATTTAAATTATTAATATTAGCACCTGTAGAAGATTTTTTTATATCATTTCTATATTTTGGTGATTGAAAATAATTATTTAAATATAGGTTATCAATATTATTAGCTCTAATAACTTTACAAAAAGCTCCAAATGAACATAAAATATCA
This sequence comes from uncultured Bacilli bacterium, assembly GCA_944363915.1. GTDB lineage: Bacteria > Bacillota_I > Bacilli_A > RF39 > UBA660 > Faecisoma. The sequence goes on from CALVVR010000044.1 coordinate 2,251, forward strand.
TCTTCAAACATCGCTGATTTTCCAACTAGTTCCTTACTACCACTTGATGTACAAATAAGAATATCACCTTTTTTTAATATTTGATTTTCTTTAACTTTACTTTTTTTAACATATATTAACTCATCATAATTAATTTTTCCATTTCTAATATTATTAGCTCTTAAAATTGGAATATAATCATCTTTTGGAATTAAAGAACTATCTTCAGGTTTATATGAAACACCTCTTACTTGTATAATATAATCTTTTAAATTTACTGATTTTGACATAATAAATCCCCTAATTGAATTATTTTTTCATTGATTATATTTTCTATATTCTTGATTTCACCATACAATTCTACTGGAGAACCATAATCAACATTTTCTATTTCATCTTTTTTGTATTTATTAATAGATAAATCACAATTATTTTCTATTATATCTTGTTTATTTATAACAAAAATATTTTCGTCTATTATATTTTGATTTTTATATTTTAAAATTGAATTAGTTATTTTTGGAATTTCATTTCCTTCAATTTTTTTTCTTTGTTTTGACATTGAAAAACCATCATTGTTTATTTCTGCAAAAACAATACAATCTCTTGTTTTAGCAATTTTTTTATCAAGTAATAATATATTTGTAGATACACTCGCATAAGGTTGAAAAATGCCTGATGACAATGATATTACTCCCCACAAACAGTTTTGAATTAAATCTTTTCTTACATTAACAAAAGATTTATCTTGATTAAATACCACTCCATCTGGAACAATAATTCCTGCTTTTCCCTGACTAGTTAAATGATTTGCAATATAATCAACAAATAATATTTCAGATTTACTAGATTTAACACTAAACTTATTATGGGGTACAATTCCACCTTTCGGAGTCATAAAGGGTGGATTTGCCAAGATACATTCATATTTATCGCCCCATTTGTC
>CALVVR010000045.1 GCA_944363915.1 uncultured Bacilli bacterium
TGGTTTAGACCTAGTTATAAATATATAATCTAAATCAGTATCATTGGGCCTAACATTTTTTAAATAGTCTAAAAGTGAATATTTAATTTTATCAATCAATGGTAATGTTAATTTATTATCAGTTTTATATTGAATAATTGAAATTGTATTTGTATTAAAATCAATATTACTTAATTTCAGATTAACAACATCACTTATTCGAAGACCTAGATAACAAATTAAATTTAATATCAAATAATCCTCTTTGCCTTGTTTAGTTCTAATATCAATAGCATTTAACAATTTAGTGACCTCATCTTTAGTATAGTAAGTCCTTATATTAGTCTTATGATGCCAAACTATTTTTGGTAATACTCTATCACCAGATGTTTTAGAAAAGTTATTATTATACATCCAATTTAAAAATAATTTAATTTGAAATTTATTATTATCTTTATGAGAATTTGACCATTCTAATTTAGAACACTCATTAATATAGTTAATAATATCCTCATCAGTAAAAGATTTAAAAGTTTTATTACTATTTGCTAAATATTTTTCCAAAAAAATAATATACATTAATTTTAAAATAATTGTATTAGGTTTATTATCTAAATTGATTAAATGCTGATAATATTGTTTAAACACTTGGTTATTAAAGGTGTTACTAGAAACCTCATCTCCTTTCTCTACAAAATTTTGGCTCGCTTTATATGAGCCTTTAACCTGTATTGTACTCATTTTATCTACCTCCTTATTTTATGAATACAATACAATTTTATCAAAAAAATTATGTAGAAAGTTTTTAATGATAAAGTCTTATTTTTAAGTCTTTTTTCATTAGCTTTCTACATAACTAAAGTTTCTACATAAAAATAATTATGTAGAATTCTACATAATTGTTTATAAGGAAAGTTCGATTTTAAACAAAAATATTAAATACAGAAAAAAGGGCACAATTATCCTGTGCCCATTTTAATTTTTTTAAAAATTATTCATGATTTAGCCAATATTTTGATACAGTTTTAAAGTTACCACATCTATTACAATAAATTGTTGATACTTTTTGATTAGTTTTTAATTCTTTATGTTTGACTCTAGATCCCATTTCTTCATAAATAAAGTCTGGAACTTTTTCTTCAAGTCCACAGTTCAAACAAATACTTTCTATATCTGATGAAGTATCATTAAAATTAAAAATAAAATCATCTTCCATAATATTCCTCCATTCACCATACGCTTTCCGCATATATCATTATAGTATCACAATTTGGACATTTTAGGGGATCAATATTAAAAGAAAATTGAATATTTAATTTCCATTTATTAATAGTCTTTTTAAGTTCAATAGATTTTTGATTAAATTTTCTAAACATTTCTTTCATTTTAGAAGTTACAATTTTGGTAGATTCATGATAACAACCATAATATCTAATATATTTTTGATTTTTTTCGGGTATATGTAAAATAATTCTTGAAATAAATTCAAAAGCATGGATTTTTTCAATAACAATTTTATTATCTTCATGTCTTTGATACCAAAAAGTTACATAAGTTCCATCATAATTTAAGATTCTAGATTCAGCCATAACAGGACGTGAAACATATCTAGTAACATATTTTATAAGTGCATCAACTGATTTAAATTTAGATGGAGGAGAGTAAACATAGAATCCATCTTTTAAGTTTTTATATAAAGTTCTTTTTAAATTTTTAAATTCTACTGTATTTATTTCTTTGCTTAATAAGTCTAAAAGAATTTTCATAAATCTTTTTCTAAAGGCAGCATAAGAAAAGAAATTTACAGGTACAAAACTATCTTTATTTATTCCACCTTCAAGTAAAATCATATGAATATGAGGGTTCCAAATTATACTTCTTCCATAAGTATGTAAGACAGAAATAAAGGCAGGAGTAATATTTTTCTTTTTATATTTATCATGAAACCAACTTTCAATAACGATTTGACTTGCTTTAAATAAAAGTGATAATCTTTGTCTATCTTCTCTAAAGTAATTTCTAAGTTCTTCAGGAATAGTCCAAACAACATGTCTATGTTTAAATTTAAATAATTTAGAAAAAATAGAAGTTTGTCTTTCAGTATTATATTTATTACCACAAGAAGAGCATAATCTAGATTTGCATGTATGAAAACAAAAGTTTTCTTTACCACAATTAGGACATTTAAATACATCAAAACCTAAATCTAAAGTTTTGCATTTTAACATTTTATTAATATTGTCAAATACAGTTTCTCTAATATTAATATTAGGATATGACTTTAAAAACTTATTCCAATGATCTCCGAAAATATCTTTTATATGATATTTAATTCTTTTGTCATTAATATTATTTTTGTATTTTTTAAATAAGATATCATCTTGAGTACAAATAATAGACACATAATCACTACCTTTAATAATTTAATTATACCTTATATTAGTGTAAAAGAAAACATCCCGTAAGGGATGTAGATGAAACGAAGTTTCATTCATTTTTTATTTATAAGGAAAGTTCGATTTTTGTGCCATTTATTCACTAAAATTATTGACAAACAAATGTTTACATTTTATAATGC
>CALVVR010000046.1 GCA_944363915.1 uncultured Bacilli bacterium
TTGCCAAATATCTTTTTGGACTTGTTTTAAATTCATTTTTTACCTCCATATTAAATTCATTATAATAATTTATTACTTCATAAACATTTTACTATAAAAATTTGTTTATTTAATTACATAACATGAGCATCTTTTCTATATAAGATATTATACAATAATAATTATAAAAGTATATAAACCTATATTGTTTTTTGAATAATCAAAAAAATTTAACTTAAAAAAACTATTACAAATTAATTATATATTTCTGGTTTAATAAGTATTTTTTTAACAAAGACTTATAAAGTCCAATAAATAACATCACTTCCAAAGTTATAATTTTTATATACTGAATATAAATCTAATATTATTTTTTTAGAAGACGATTTATTAAAATAACTAATTATTTTTTCTTTACTCATGTTTCTATATTTATCATGTGGAACTGCAATTATTAGTACATCCAAGTCATGCAATTCTCTATAATTATTAAAATTAGTGTTTTTATCAAACAACATATAATCTGAAATCATACAATCAAAATGTTGCTTTTTTAATTCATCATATATTAATTCAACTTTAGTATTTCTAATATCATCTGAATTAGCCTTGTAGGAATAACCTAAAATTCCTACTTTGATATTTTCTTTTTTTATATTATTTAGCAAACTATTCAAACTATGTACTATAAATAAAGGAATTTTTTCATTTGTTTTTCTAGATTGTTCAACTATATTCATATTATATCCATATTTTTTTCCTAAATCCATCAGATAATATGGATCAACACCAATACAATATCCTCCAACTAAGCCTGGAAAAACATCAACAAAATTCCATTTTGTTTTGGAAGTTTCCAAAACATCTATTGTAGATATATTCATCAAGTGGCACAATTGTGAAACTTCATTTACGAAAGCAATGTTCAAATCTCTTTGTGAATTCTCAATGATTTTTGATAGTTCTGCAACTTTTATACTAGTAGTTCTATACAAATTGATATCAGGTATTAAACTGTATAGTTTTTCAACTTGATCTAGCACAAAATTATTTTGTGCTGATATTACCTTAGTAATTGTATTAATTGTATGAATTTTATCAGAAGGATTAATTCTTTCAGGTGAGTACCCAACAAAAAAATCAATATTATTCTTCAAACTGCTATTCTCCTCTAATAATGGTATACATATATCTTCTGTTACTCCAGGATAATAAGATGACTCAAATACTATTAATGTATTCTTTCTTAAATTATCTCCTATCGTTTTACATGCATTAATAACAAATTCCAAATTTGGGTTGTTATTATCATATGTTGGTGTAGGTACAGCAACTATAACAGCATCTGATTCTCCAATACATTTACTATTATTGGTGTATACAATATTATCATTTTTATTATTATTACCTAGTGCTTTAATTTTTTCGCTATCGATATCATATGCATATACCTTTTTAGTTCTTGCAAACTCATTTATAAGAGGTTGTCCAACATAGCCAACACCAACTACTGTTATTACAAAGTCCTTATTATTTATTTCTTTCATATTTTTCTCAACTCTTTCAACAAAGGAATAAGATACTTCTCACCTCCATAATTAATACCACTGTAACCTTCTGCATCACCATGATAATCTGTACCTGCAGTTTTAATACAGTCATCAAAAAATTTATTTTCATCTAAATATTTACTAAATTCAATCGTATTTTGGGGATTAATAACTTCTATCCCATTTAATCCATAACTGAAAAAGATATTCATAGTAGAATCAAACTCATAAATAGATGAACATTGATTTAAAAGTGTTATTGGATGAGCCAATACTACTACAGAATTCAATGATTTCAGTAAATCAATTGCTTCTTTAACTTGTAATTTTTTTTGAACGATATATGACTGACTCCTAGAACCAATGAAATTTTTATAAATAAAATCTACATCATCGGTATTAAATTTATCTAGCAATATTTTTGCAATAATTCGTTTATTTAACAAATCATTTGTGTACTTGCTTATATCACTATCACTAATAACAATTCCATATTTATGTTCTAAAATTTTTATAGCCGATCTGCAAATATAATCATTTTCTAACTTTATTTGCTTTAAATATTCGTTAAGTTTTTTTAAATTATTGATTCCATATGCTAATAAGTGAATTTTTTTACTACCATAATTACAATCAAGTTCAATACCATCAATTATAGTTATATTATCATACGATGCTGTTATACTCTCACATATGTTGTGATCGGTAAAAGATATGTATAATATATTATTGTTTAATGCTGATTTTATTAATTCTTCTCTACTTGAAATACCATCACTTAATGTACTATGAACATGTAAATCATACTTAATATCCATTTTTAATTAGCCTTTCATTTAATTCCCAAAGTGCTGTTTTATTACTATCAAATTCTAATTTTTCATATGCCTCGTCAAATGTAAACCATTCATATTGTTTATGTTCGCTAGATAATTTAATATCACTATTTTCCGTAAAAACTCCAAATGAATGCTCTGTAACAACATATACATCATTTCCCCAAGAAAACTTCCCTGTTACATTAACAACTGGTATTGAAGAAACAGATGATAGCTCAAAAATATCATTTACCTCTATACCTGTTTCTTCTAAAACCTCTCTTTTTACTGTTTCAATTAATGTTTCATCATCTTCCACTCCACCTGATATTGCTTGCCATATTTGCATTTTTTTTCTGTAGAATATGCAATATTCATACTCATTATTTTTGTTTTTTCTATATAAAAATACTAATACTTGTTTTGGTTTTCTCATATTATTTATTCTCCTTTATTTCCTCTATATTTTTTATTAAAGATTCTAGACCATCCTCTTTATATATTTCATATGCAATTTCTAATAATCTATTTGCTCTATTTTTAAACGGATCACATACAGATGGACAAATTTTTGGAATTTTATTATCAACATCACTTTCTAAAATTCCTTCCCAAATTTCACTAAAATCTTGTTCAATTGCTGAACCATAGTTATATCCATTTTTCTTTGGATGAAACATATCCACCTATGCACCATTTACAATTTAAATTACAAATACTAGAT